>CAMNJK010000102.1 GCA_946541435.1 uncultured Bacillota bacterium | reverse complement strand
GCAGAACTGCATCGCCTTGCTGGATAAGCGCATTCCGTAAGACCGCGCAGGGGACGGTTCTCTGCGCGCTGTACATAGTAAAACCGCGCCGGGGACGGTTCCCGGCGCGGTTTTTAATTGTCTGGAGCGCGCGGAGAACCGTCCCCTGCGCGATCTTTACTGTTTCCTGAACTTTCTGATCATCATGACCTCGGCGAGCACTGCCAGCAGGATCACAACGACGTCGACGCCGATCAGGGTCTTCATCCAGTTTTCCATGCCGGTCCTGACCTCGCCGGCATAGGCGCGGCTGTTGACGACGGTGTACAGGATGTCATGGCAGGCCCTGCGCATGTGCTGCAGGGAGGTGGCGCCCTCTGTATCGGAAGCGAAGTTGGTGCCGATATCGAAGGTGGACAGGCAGCAGGCGCCGCCGGCTTCCAGCATCTGGTCAGCGTTCATATTGTAAGCACCGGCAAAATAGTCGGTCTCCACAAATCCGCGGAAGCCCCATTCATTTCTCAGGACATCGGTCAGCAGCTGCCTGTGTCCGCCTGCCCAGCGGCCGCCGATGTAGTTGAAGGAGGACATGACCGCTCTGGCATCGCCTTCCTTGACGCAGATCTCGAAGGGTTTCAGGTAGAGTTCTCTCATGGCCTGCTCGGTGGACCATGTGCAGATCATGGCCCAGCGGTTGGTCTCCTGCTCATTCATGGCAAAATGCTTCATATAGCCGTAGACACCCACATCCGCAGCGCCCTTGATGGCCTGGGCAGCCATTTTGCCGCAGATCAGCTCATCCTCGGAGAAGTACTCGTAGTTGCGGCCGCCCAGGGCAGTCCTGTGCAGGTTGGCGGAAGGCGCGTACCAGCCGGAGGCATCCAGCGCGTCGGCCATCAGGCCCATGTCGTTGCCGTAGGTCCAGGCCAGGTCCTCGTTCCAGGTACCGGCGATGACGATGGCGGAGGGGAAACCGACGGAACCGGCCCCGGTGAAGTTGTTGCTGACAGCGGAAGGGCCGTCGCAGTCGATGGTAGAGACTTTGCCGACGCTGGGAGCAGCGGCGGTCTGGAAACCGGCGTGCGCGATCATATCCAGCATTTCCGGAACGGTCAGCTGGTCCAGAAGGGGCTCCCAGGCGGGATCGTCGTACTCTTTGCCCCGCAGGTCAGCCAGCGTCACGCCGTTCTGCGCGTTCATGACAGGGACCTGGGCATCCGGATCCTGCTCCATGGAGAAGTTGGCGGTCCAGATGAAGGTGTCCTTCTGCGCGTCTGCCATGGTCAGGCTCGCAGGTGCTGCGGTCGCCTCGGCCAGGTTGGCAAAATGGTCGGCTCTGGACAGGTAGGTGACAGCGCCTCTGGCATCGTCGAAGCGGTTGACAGCGGCCGTCAGGTCGGTCTCGCGGGGATTGGCCTCGTTGTAGACGACCGTCTCGCCCACGGTGTGGGTGAAGGAATCGATCACATGGTGGGAATCCGCGTTGATGGACAGGACATAGTCGCCCTGATCCAGGACATAGCAGCCATTCTCCTGATCGTCATAGGAGGCCAGATCTTCTTCCTTTACCGTAAAGGAAAGGGTCTGGGAAGCGCCGGGCTCCAGGAGATCGGTCTTGTCGAAAGCCACCAGGTTGGCACTGGCCTTCTCGATCCCGCCGTTGATATAAGGAGGATTGCAGTAGACCTGGACGATCTCCTTGCCGGCCCTGTCGCCGGTGTTGGTCACGGTCACGTCGAAAGTCATGGTGCCGTTTCCGGTGTCGGAGACATTCTCAAGCTTCTGCTCAAAGCTGGTGTAGGAGAGACCATAGCCGAAGGGATACTGGACCGTTTTGTCATAGTCAAGGATGCCTTCCGCGGCTGCCGTCTCGAAGAACCGGTAGCCCATGTAGATGCTCTCGTTGATATTGATGAAAGTAGGTGTGGTGCCGCCCATATAAGGGTCGCTGGCGTCCACGGCGAACTCCGCCATGTTGTCGTAGGAGAAGGCGCCGAAGTTGTTCCACCAGGGAGCCGTCTTCAGATCATAGAGGAACGTGTCGGCGGTCTTGCCGGAAGGAACGACCTCGCCGCTCAGGATCTCGCCCAGGGCGTCAAAACCGGTCTGGCCGGGGCCCGCGCACCACAGGACGCCCTTGATCTGAGGATACTCCTGCACAAAGCCCAGCTGGAAGGTGGTCACACCGTCGTAGACCAGGATGACGTTCTCAAAGTTCGCGCACACCATGTCCAGAACATCTTTCTCCGTTCTGGAGAGCTCCAGATAGGACTGGCCGGCTTCAAAGTCCGCGTAGTTCTCGGAATTATTGGTGTAGGAGACCGTGGTCATATCGGCGGGAACATCGCTTCCCTCGCCGCCCCAGCGGGCGATGACCATGACGGCCGTATCCGAGAATGCCTTCGCATTGTCGATCAGTTCCTGGCTGTAGGTGTCCGCGGGAGGCTCCGGCAGGGACCAGTCGCTGCCATACGCGGCTCTGGCACCGCCAAAGGCAGTGTAAAAATCGGTCAGCTCGCTGTTGACCTCAAACCCCGCGTTGCCAAGACCTTCCAGAAGCGAGGTCTTCGGATAGAGATCATTGAGGGCGCCTGCACCGGAACCGCCGTAGATGGGGTTCGTGCCCGCCCAGCCGAACACGTTGATCTTGCTGCCGCTCTCCAGAGGCAGCAGAGAATCGTTCTCGAGAAGGACGATACCCTCTCTCGCGATCTCTCTGGTGTGCTCGTTGGTGTTTTCCGTGATCTCCTCAGGAATGGTCCCGCTGCCGCCTGTGGCCAGGGACAGAAGGGTGGACATGGGGCCTGTGCAGATCAGGTTGACCGCCGCCAGGGCACCCAGAAGGATCGCCAGCAGGGCATTTCCCCTGACCAGTTTTCTGACTTTGGCCGGGGCCTTCCCGCAGGCGATCATGGCGATCACAGCCAGCACTGCGACCGCCGCGAAACCGATCAGGTACTGCTTACAGCTGTTGAGTACGCTGACGACATCGCTCATGTTGAGTTCTATCATACTTACCTCCCTCTTCAGATGTTGAAGAAACCTTTGCTGCCGGTCCGCCTTCTGTCCCGGCGGACCACCTGTTTGCGAGGTCACTATATATCCGTGGGAGATAGAACGTCTACGCTTCTGACGCAGTCGGTCATTTCCGCGCCGTACTCGGTCACAGGAAGCGCCACGGCAGAGGCCCGATTTGTTATAATGACTTTATCGAAATCATTGTCCCTGAAAAAGGAGGCGACTCTTCCATGATTCAAATAGCATTTGTGGAGGATGATCCGGCTACAGCAGCTCTTCTGTCTGACTGTCTGGACCGATACAGCCGGGAACACAACCTGGATCTTCGGCCGACCCGCTTTGCTTCAGGGGAGGCCTTTCTGGAGGCCTACTCCCCGCGATTTGCCCTGGTGCTGATGGACATCCGCCTGGGAAGCGGCATGAGCGGCATGGAGGCGGCCCAGCGCCTGCGCAGGCAGGACGAAGTCGTCCCCCTCATCTTCATCACCAGTCTGGCCCAGTACGCCGTCAAGAGCTATGAGGTAAATGCTCTGGACTTTCTTTTAAAACCTTTCTCCTATGGCCAGTTCTCCATCCGGATGGACAAAGCCATGCGGATCCTGGCCCGGAAGGAGGATGTCCGCCTCAGTGTCGCCACGGAGCGGGGGATCCGGGTCCTCTCTTCCCGGGAGATCACTTTTCTGGAAGTCTCCGATCATGACCTCCTGATCCATACGGAGGAGGACGTCCTTACCACCCGGGGCAGCCTGTCCAATAAGGAAAAGGAGCTGGCCGGCCGCAGTTTTGTCCGGACCAATGTCTGCTACCTGGTCAACCTCCGTTTCGTTTCGGAGATCGACGGATCCATGCTGGTCCTGTCCACCGGAGAGAAGCTGGCCATCAGCCGTTCCCGCCGTAAGGAAGTCTTCTCCGCTCTGGCCAGATATCTGGGAGGTACTGTCTGATGTTCGCGAGGATCCACTTTATCAATCTGCTGGTCATGGGGGAGGTCCTCCTGGGAGAACACCTCTATGCCCGCTTTCTGACCCACAGGGACGATTACCGGCTGAGACTCCCGGGCAGCTGCCTGGTCTGCCTGCTCGGCGCTTTTCTGTTTCCTGTCCCCGAAGCCGTATCGTCGGCAGGCACCGCTTCCGGAACTATGATTCCCTTCGGCATCCTTATGTATCTGACGATTCTGGTCCTGTCCGCGGCAGGCCTGTGGTTCTGCTACCAGGAAGATCTCTGCAGCATCCTCTTCTGCGTCCTGACAGGCTATACGGTCCATCAGCTGGCTTCCGGCCTGAATGACCTGGCAGGCCTGTCATACAGACTGGTCTCTCGCATGCCGGAGACCCCCTTCCCTCTGCGGGTCCTCTTCTATCTCCTGACGCTGGCGGCCGTGATGGCGGGCTGCTATGCCTTGCTGTCAGGCAGGATCAGACAGTTCGGCCAGATCCGGATCGACAACAAAAAGATGCTGGGGCTCTCCGGTCTGGTCCTTATCGTGGATGTGGTCCTCGGGCTCGTCAATATGCATCTCAGCGCAGACGGGAGCCGCCTGGATTATCAGGCCCTGGTCTGCTTCTACAACGCCACCTCCTGCGTCTTCATCCTCTGGCTCCTCTTCGGCCTTCTGGCCAACCGGAGGCTCGAGCTGGAGCTCTCCTTCCTGGAGCAGATGCTGGCAGAAGAGAAAAAGCAGTACCAGATGTCCCGGGAGACCATCGATATCATCAACGTCAAGTGCCACGACCTGAAGCACCAGATCCGCCGGCTCCGGAAGGGGAACGAGTCCGTGGACCGACAGGCCCTGAAAGAGATCGAGAACGCCGTAGGAATCTACGATTCCGCTGTCCGGACAGGAAACGACGCCCTGGACGTCATCCTGACAGAGAAGAGCCTCCTGTGTGAAAAGGAAAACATCCTCCTCACCTGCATCGCGGAGGGAGACAAGATCCGTTTCATCTCACCGGGCGATATCTACGCCCTCTTCGGCAACGCTTTGGACAACGCCATGGAAGCTGTCCGAAAAGTACCGGATAAGGACCGCCGCAGCATCAGCGTCCATGTCCGGTCCGTGGGCCATCTCCTCTCCATCCATGTGGAGAACTGCTTCGCAGGCAGCCTGACCTTCGTCAACGAACTCCCCCGTACCAGCAAGGAGGATCCCGACTATCACGGCTTCGGCATGCGTTCCATGCAGATGATCGCCGAAAAATACGGCGGCCACCTGACCGCCGACGCCGAGGACGGCATCTTCCGCCTGGACATCCTGATCCCGATCCCTTAAAACCGCGCAGAGCGCGCAGGGGACGGTTCTCTGCGCGGTGTGTATACAATCCGCGCAGAGAACCGTCCCCTGCGCGGTCCTTTCTCTGACGGGCGGCATGCGAAACATTCCATTTGACGTCTAAATATTTTCTTTGCAATATATAGTTGACAACATTGCAAATGTCATGTATACTTTGCATCAGAACAGAGAAAGGAGGTGCCGGATGCGAAATCTGAAGATGAAATTCCGCAGGATCGAGCTGGAAATGTCACAGACAGAGCTGGCACAGAAGGCCGGCGTCACAAGACAGACCATCGGTCTGATCGAAGCCGGAGAATTCAACCCATCCATCAAATTGTGCAACAAGATCTGCCGCGCACTGGGCGTCACACTGAACGATATCTTTTGGGAGGAAGAAGAAAATGAAGAGGAAGAATAATCTTGACGAAATGCAGGAACAGGAACTTCTGAAGATCGAGCACAACGGCTGCTGGCTCGCCTTCTGGCTGCTGCTCATTTCCATGATCGTACAGAGCATCGCATACGGCGAAATGTCCTTCAAGACCCTGGCCGGCGAGTGGGTCGTCTTCATGATCCTGGCATGTTATATCGGATTCGCCTGCGCAGCCAAGGGCATCTGGGATCGGAAACTGGCCATGAATAACAAGACGAACGCGATCGTATCTCTGATTGCCGGCGTCGCCCTGGGCGTTTTCAATGCCATCATGATCTTCAGGAACTACCAGAAACCGGTCGGCACCCTGCTTGCCGCCCTCATTATTGCCGCTAT
>CAMNJK010000101.1 GCA_946541435.1 uncultured Bacillota bacterium | reverse complement strand
GGTCCTGCCCATCGCAGGCTTCACCGGAATCAGCAAATGGATCACCGGCCCCCGCAGGAAAGCCTTCGCATATGTGTTTGGCTTCATCGGCTGGGCCATCCTGATCCTGCTGGGCTTCGGAATAGGCGTGCTCTTCGATGCCCCCATGTCCTATCAGATCATCCCATTCGTGATCGGCATGGGCATGTGCTTCCTTCTCTTCATCCTTTCGGAGCTCTGCGAGCGGCGGACGGACTTCTATACGGAGGCGCTGGGGAAGATCCGCGGCTACAAGCGCTTCCTGGAGCTGGCGGAGAAGGACCGCATGGAAATGCTGGCGGAACAGGATCCGGGATACTTCTACCGGAACCTGGCCTTTGCCTACGCCCTGGGCGTCACCGATGTTTACGCTAAAAACTTCGCCGCCCTGGCCACCCAGCCGCCCCAGTGGTATGATACCTACCGGTACGGGCACGGCGGCGCGTTCAACTCCATCATCATGATGGACGCCATGGACAACATGATGTCCTCCATGACCAGCAGCATGACCTCAAGCCCCTCGGGCGGCAGCGGCGGCGGTTCCTTCTCCGGCGGCGGCGGTGCCGGCGGAGGCGGCGGCGGAAGCTGGTAGGACCGATGCAAAGGCTGGCAATGTAAATCGTAATCCTGAAAATATATCAAATCGAGGTAAGAACATGTTAAGAGACAGCAAAATCTGGATCGGCGTGAATGACGCCGGCGAACCGGTATCCATCGTTCCGAAGATGGCCAATCGGCACGGGCTGGTGGCGGGCGCCACAGGAACCGGCAAGACCGTGACCTTAAAGGTCATGGCAGAGACCTTCAGCGACATGGGCATTCCGGTGTTCATGGCGGATGTCAAAGGCGATATCGCGGGAATGTGCCTGCCCGGCGCGGACAGCGAGAACATGCAGGAGAGGATCGCCAGATTCGGACTGGCGGACCACGGGTTTGCGTACCAGGGATACCCGGTGAGCCTCTGGGACATCTACGGGGAGAAGGGGACCCAGCTTCGGACCACGGTGTCCGAGATGGGACCGCTGCTGCTGTCCCGGATCCTGGATCTGAACGAGCTGCAGAGCGACATCCTGACCATCGTCTTCAAGATCGCGGATGACAACGATCTCCTGCTGATCGACACCAAGGACCTGAAGGCCATGCTGGCCTGGGTGGATGAGCACGCGGCGGATCTGCAGATGGAATACGGCAAGATCTCCAGCGCTTCCATCGGGGTCATCACCCGCGCCATCGTGGCCCTGGAGACCGCCGGCGGGGATAAGTTCTTCGGCGAGCCCGCCCTGGCCCTTACCGACTGGATGGCCCAGGAAGGCGGACGCGGCGTCATCAATATCCTGGACAGCTCATCGCTGATCAACAATGGACGGCTCTATTCCACCTTCCTGCTCTGGCTCCTGTCCGAACTCTTCGAGATGCTCCCGGAAGTGGGGGACCTGGATCAGCCCAAGATGATCTTCTTCTTCGATGAAGCCCATCTTCTGTTCACCGATGCTCCCAAGGCCCTGCTGGAGAAGATCGAGCAGGTGGTGAAGCTCATCCGGTCCAAGGGCGTGGGTGTCTATTTCTGCACCCAGAATCCCCGGGACATCCCCGACGGCGTCCTGGCCCAGCTGAACAACAAGATCGAGCACGGCCTGAGAGCCTACACCCCGGCAGACCAGAAGGCGGTCCGGGCAGCGGCGGATTCCTTCCGGGAGAACCCGGCCTTCGATACTTACGAGACCATCCTGAACCTGGGCACCGGTGAAGCGGTGGTGTCCTTCCTGGGTGAAGACGGCATCCCGGGCATGGCGGAGAAGACCTACGTGCTCCCGCCCAGGAGCTTCATGGGCTCCATCAGCGACGAGCAGCGGGATCAGAAGATGAAGTCCAGCCTGCTCTACAGCAAGTACTTCAACGCGGTGGATCCGGATTCCGCCTTTGAGGTCCTCCAGCGCAAGGGCGTGGAAGCTCAGCAGGCCAGGGAAGCCGAGGAAGCGGAAGAGGCCGCGGCCAAGGAAGCTGCCAAGGCGGAGGCGGCTGCCCAGAAGGAAGCGGAGAAGGCCCAGGCGGCGGCAGCCAAGGAAGCCGCAAAGGCGGAAGCAGCCGCGGCCAAGGAAGCGGCCAAAGCAGAGGCGGCTGCCCAGAAGGCAGCGGAAAAAGCCGAAAAGGCCCGCAAGCAGGAGATGGCCAAGGTGGGCAACTCCGTCATGGGCACCGTGGGCCGTGAAGTGGGCAAGACCCTGGGCGCCAACTTCGGCAAGTTCGGCAAGACCCTGGGCGGCAACCTGGGCGCACAGCTGGGCCGCGGGATCCTGAGCACCCTGATCAAGAAATAAGAGGGGCTGACCAGGCCCGGCAGGGAGACGGACAGCTCATCTCGCGTAACATGTGCTCCCCAGGTCTTCCGGCAAAGAAGTCAATATCGTGAAAGCGCATTTGATTGACTAACTGAATTCGCAGGTGTTATGTTAATTGCATAAAGATAAGAACAAACAGATCCGAGAGGGTCTGTTTGTAACATTTACAGGACAATTAATTCACACAAACTAATAAAAATAAGAGGAGGCTAACAAATGTTCAAGCACATCTGCGAATTTTGCACAGACAGAAATAAGATGGGAGTCCTGCTGGGCGGTTTTCTGCTGGGAACCGCGGGCGTTCGGATCCTGTCCAGCGACGACGCCAAGAAGGTCTATACCGAGGCAACAGCGGCGGTGCTGCGGGGCAAGGAGGATATCATGACCACAGCCACCAACATCCGGGAGAACTGTGATGACATCCTGCAGGATGCCAAGGACATCAACGAGAGAAGGGCTGCAGAGAAGGCGGAAGCAGTCATCGAAGCAGCGGCGGAGTAAAGCATCATGAAATGGAAGATCAGCCACGAATCCCGTGGCAGAATCAGAGTACACGCGGCTGTGGCCCGGATGAGTCTGGCCGAGGCAGACATCCTGGAATACTACCTGCGGGCAGTGGATGGTGTGAACAAGGTTTCCGTCTATGACCGGACCCGGGACGCCGTGATCGAATACAGCTGCGCCCGGGACCAGATCATCAGCGCCCTGGCGGCCTTCTCTTTTGAAGACGAAAACAACGCGGCGCTGGTACCCTCTCATACCAGCCGGGCCACCGGCCGGGAGTATCAGGACCGCCTCTTCTATATGGTGGCAAGGCGCCTTGTGAAGCGCATGATCGTTCCCCATTTCATCCGCTGGAGTCTGGATTTCCTGCATGGTTTCGGGTATGCAAAGGCTGGCGTTAAAGCGCTCATCCATGGGGATCTGAACGTGGCGGTGCTGGACGGAGCGGCCATCACGGTGTCCCTGCTCCGGGGAGACCATGACACCGCGTCGCAGATCATGTTCCTGCTGGGCCTGGGCGACCTGCTGGAAGAGTGGGTCCGCAGGAAATCCATGGACGATCTGGCAGATATGATGTCCCTGAACGTGGACAAGGTCTGGCTTTGCGTGGACGGCACCGAGATCCTGGTCCCTGTGTCCGAAGTTGCGGCCGGCGATGTGATCGTGGTCCGCACCGGCAACCTCATTCCTCTGGATGGCAAGGTGGTCACCGGCGAGGCCATGGTCAATCAGGCGGCCATGACCGGCGAATCCATGCCGGTGCGCAAGACCGAAGGCAGCTATGTCTACGGCGGGACCGTGGTGGAAGAAGGCGAGTGCCGGTTTATGGTTGAGAAGACTTCCGGCGCCGGCCGCTATGACCGCATCGTGAAGATGATCGAGGAGTCGGAGAAGCTGAAATCCCAGACAGAGGCCAAAGCCGCCAGTCTGGCGGACCGGCTGGTGCCCTACAGCCTGGGCGGGACCCTGATCTCCTACGCCCTCACCCGCAACATCCAGACCGCCCTGGCCTTCCTGATGGTGGACTACTCCTGCGCCCTGAAGCTGACCATGCCCCTGGCGGTCATGTCGGCCATGCGGGAGAGCGGCCGTTACAGCATTTCCGTCAAGGGCGGAAAATTCCTGGAAGCTGTTGCCGAGGCGGATACCATCGTCTTCGACAAGACAGGAACGCTGACCAACGCCCAGCCCACCGTGGCAAGGGTGATTCCCTTCGGCGGCAATGATGAAGATGAGATGCTCCGCCTGGCGGCCTGTCTGGAGGAGCACTATCCCCATTCCATCGCCAACGCGGTGGTGGCAGCGGCCAGGCAGAAAGAACTGCATCATGAGGAGCGGCACACCACCGTGGAATATGTGGTGGCCCACGGCATCACCAGCAAAATCGACGGGCGGCGGGCCTCCATCGGAAGCTACCACTTTATCTTCGAGGATGAAGGGGTCAGCGTTCCGGAAGAGGACCGGCCAGCTTTTGAGAGTCTTCCGGAGGAGTATTCCCTGCTCTATCTGGCCCTGGACGGGACACTGGCGGCCTGCCTTTGCATCGAAGACCCCCTGCGGGAAAACGCGGCGGACGTGATCGCGGCGCTGCGGGCCCAGGGTTTCTCCAACATCGTCATGATGACCGGAGACAGCCAGCGGACGGCGGCTCACGTGGCCGCAAAGGCTGGCGTGGACCATTATATCGCGGAGGTCCTGCCGGAGGACAAGGCGGACTTCATCCGCCGGCAGCATGAGGAAGGGCACCGGGTGGTGATGATCGGTGACGGCGTCAATGATTCGCCGGCCCTGTCGGAAGCAGACGTGGGCATCGCGGTCAACTCCGGCGCGGCCATCGCCCGGGAAGTGGCGGATATCACCATTGACGCGGACGACCTGGAAGTCCTGCTGACGCTGAAGAGAATCGCGGACGCCCTGATGACCAGGATCCACAGGGACTATCGCGTGATCATCGCCTTCAACTCTCTTCTGATCGGACTGGGACTGCTGGGCGTCGTGCCGCCGGCCACCTCGGCCATGCTCCACAACGCGTCCACCCTGGCCATCAGCATGTATAACATGACGGACCTGCTGAAGGACTGACGGCCGGGAGCATGTCTGAAAAAGAAAATCCATGAAGAAAAGACCGGAAGCGCAGCTGACGAGAAGACTCTTGTCGCTGCGCTTTTTTCATGGAAGTGAAGCGCCGGGGATGAAAAAAGTTAATATCAGACATTGACAGCCGATGCTCCCTCGGTTATATTATTGTCAGTTAGTTAGATTGAACTAACCAAGAAAGGGGAAGCGGGATCGACAGAGCCACAGGAAAGGAGAAAGCATGCCTGAAGATCTGGTTGTAAGACACTGCGCGCCGACGCTGGCGGGACTGAAAACAGGGAACCTGTTCACTGCCTCCTATAGATCAGAAGAAGAACTGGATGAAGAGATCCGCCGGCTGAACATGCTGATCGGCAGCAAGGGCCTTCGTGTCACCAGGCTCCGGGCCCGCGGCGGCAGGGCGCTGATCTACGTTTACCGGCCGGGGCAGCTCCAGAGCGATCTTGACCGGGCGGAAGCGCGGCAGCTTCTGAAGCAGTTCGGCTACACCAGGATCGATCAGGAAGTGTGCGTTGCCCGGCTGGCGCGGCGCATCTGCGGAAGTTCCGATTTTCCGCATGAGATCGGCCTTTTCCTGGGCTATCCCCCGGAGGATGTGAAAGGATTCATCAAGTACGGCGGACAAGGCAGCAAGACCAGCGGATACTGGAAGGTCTACGGCGATGTGGATGCGGCCAATGACATGTTCCGGAAGTTTACCAAATGCACCGGGGTCTATCTCAGATGCCTGAAGCAGGGGATGCCCTTCGAAAAGCTGGCGGTACGGAAGACCTGCTGAGCTTTTGAGACCGGCATAAAAAAACAAAACAAGTTGATTACTGAATGGAGGAGAACGCAAATGAGCAAAGTAGCAGTCGTTTACTGGAGCGCAACAGGCAACACAGAAGCAATGGCAAAGGCAGTGGCAGCCGGCGCGTCCGGCGCAGGCGCAGAGGTGGAGATCATCACCGCCGCGGATTTCGGCCCGGACAAGATGGACGCCTATGACGCCATCGGATTCGGATGCCCGGCCATGGGCGATGAGGTCCTGGAGGAGGATGAATTCGATCCCATGTTCACAGCCTGTGAACCCAAGCTGAGCGGCAAGAAGATCGCTCTGTTCGGTTCCTATG
>CAMNJK010000100.1 GCA_946541435.1 uncultured Bacillota bacterium | reverse complement strand
GAAGGCCGCGCCATCGGAAACGAGATCGTGAAGGTGGACGGTTTTTTGAATCACCAGCTGGATGTGCGTTTTCTGGATGAGATCGGCAGAGAGTTCGCCCGGCGTTTCGCGGATGTGAAGATCGACCGGATCCTGACGGTGGAAGCCAGCGGCATCGCGGTCGCCACAGCGGCGGCGCCCCACTTCGGATATCCTCCGGTGGTTTTCGCCAAGAAGGCCGCGCCCAACACCATGACCGAAGGCTTCTACGAAGCGGAGGCCAGATCCTTTACCAAGGGGACTGTGTCCAGACTCTGTGTCTCCGAGAAGTATCTGCGGCCGGGAGAAAATGTGCTGATCCTGGACGATTTCCTGGCATACGGGGAAGCTTCCCTGGCGCTGGCGGACCTGATCCGCAGGGCCGGCGGCAATGTGGCCGGCGTGGGCATCGTCATCGAGAAGGGCTTCCAGGGCGGCGCGGACAAGCTTCGGGAGCACGGGATCCGTGTTGAGTCACTGGCGGTGATCGCCAGGATCGAAGACGGCGTGATCACCTTCCGTGAGTGAGGGGAGCGCGAAAGGAACCTGTTCTCGGGAAGAGAGACTTTAAGCCATATATAAATGGAAGCAAAATCAGGATCATTATAAATAAAAGCCAAGAGCTTAATAAAAAAGATCGAAAGGAACAGATCGAAATGAAGGTATACAACACACTGACGAGAAAAAAGGAAGAACTGAAGACCATCGAAGAGGGCAAGGTCAGGATGTACGTCTGCGGACCGACGGTGTACAACTATTTTCACATCGGCAACGCCCGTCCCTTCGTGGTGTTCGATACCCTGAGAAAGTATCTGGAGTACCGCGGATACAAGGTGAAATACGTCCAGAACTTTACCGATGTGGATGACAAGATCATCAAGCGGGCAAAGGAAGAAGGCATCACCGCCAGCGAAGTCAGTGAGAAGTACATCGCGGAATACTACAAGGACGCGGCGGCGCTGAATGTCAAGAAGGCCACCGTACACCCCAAGGTGACGGAGACCATGCCGGACATCATCCAGTTCGTACAGGACCTGATCGATCTGGGATACGCCTATGAATCCGACGGCGATGTCTACTACAGAACCAGGAAGTTCGAAGGTTACGGCAAGCTGTCCGGCAAGAACATCGACGACCTGATCGTGGGCGCCAGCGAGAGAACCAATGACGCAGAGGGAGAGAAGAAGGAAGATCCCCTGGATTTCGCCCTCTGGAAGGCCCGCAAGGAAGACAGCGAGATCGCATGGGAATCCCCCTGGGGCATGGGCCGGCCGGGATGGCACATCGAATGCTCCTGCATGTCCAGAAAATATCTGGGTGACACGCTGGATATCCACGCCGGCGGCGAGGACCTCCAGTTCCCCCATCACGAAAATGAGATCGCCCAGTCCGAAGCCCACAATGGGAAGCCCTACGCCCACTACTGGATGCACAACGGATACATCAATGTGGACGGCGTGAAGATGTCAAAATCCCTGGGCAATTTCAAGACTGTCCGCGACCTGCTGAAGAAATACGACGGCGAAGTGCTTCGTTTCCTGATCCTCAGCGGCCATTACCGCGGACCCATCGATTTCAATCCCGAGATCCTGACCCAGTCCGAGAACGGCCTGAAGAGAATGCGCAACGCCAAGAGCAATCTGAAGCATCTGATCGCCACATCCCAGGCGGATGGCGAAGGCCCCGGCTGCAAGAACGCTTCCGAGGCGGAGAAGGCCGCCCTGGAAGGCATGGGGATCTACAGGGAGCACTTCATCACGGCCATGGACGATGACCTGAACACCGCGGATGCCATTACAGCTGTGTTCGAACTGATCACGGCCATCAATACCGCGGTCAAGGACGGCGCCTCCAAAGAGTTTGCCCAGGGTTGCATGGATATCCTCATGGAGCTCTGCACAGTTCTGGGACTCCTGCAGCAGGAAGTGGAAGAGACCGTTGAGATCGAGCCCGAACTGCAGGCCCTGATCGATGAACGGCAGGCAGCCCGTAAGGCCAAGGACTTCGCCCGGGCGGACGAGATCCGGGATCAGCTGAAGGCGCAGGGCATCACCCTGAAGGATACGCCCCAGGGCGTGCAGGTCATCCGGGCGTGAGCAGTTTCGTGAACCATCCGGAGATGGATCCCGGGAAACTCCGGGCGCTGAACACCGACGCCCTGGCCTATGTGGGGGACGCGGTCTATGAACTGGCGGTCCGGCAGCGGATCCTGCTGTCCGGGGTCAGCCGGGCGGACCGGCTCCACAAGACCGGGACAGGCTATGTCCGCGCGGAAGCCCAGGCGGACGTCTGCCGGCGGATCTACGAGGAACTGACGGAGCCGGAGCAGGCCATGGTCCGGCGCTTCCGCAATCACAAATACCATTCCAAGGCGAAACACGCCGACCCCATGACTTACAAATGGGCCACTGCGTTCGAGGCGCTGGCGGGGTATCTTTATCTTGCCGGCGAGGAGCAAAGGCTGGCGTGGCTTTTTGAACGGGCCTTCGCCCTGCTGGAATCCGCAGAGGAACAGGAACAGATAAGGTGATCACAAGATGTCATCAGGGAAAAAGAAACACAAGAAACAAGTCAGAAACAAATCCAAAGACTGGCTGATGGATTACTATCAGACCGGGCGGGCCTTTGATGAAGAGAACCGGCGCAGACAGGAGGAAGAGGGCTACGAAAAGCCCAAGGGCCTCAAAAACCTCAATGCCTTTGAGTGGACCTGCGTGATCATCATCGTCCTGGGCCTGATCGGATGCTTCGTGCGGTACGTGGTGCTGAAGATCTGAGGGAGTGTTATATGAGCAAAGCAGACGTTTTATTTGTAAATATGTGCAGAGATGTGCTGGACCACGGTTTTTCGACGGAGGGACAGACGGTTCGGGCCAAATGGCCCGACGGAACGCCGGCCCACACCATCAAGCAGTTCGGCGTGGTGAACCGGTATGATCTTCAGGAGGAATTCCCCGCGCTGACCCTGCGGCCCACCTACATCAAATCTGCGGTGGACGAGGTCCTGTGGATCTGGCAGAAGAAATCCAACCGCACGGCGGATCTGGCCAGCGGCATCTGGGATGAATGGGCTGATAAAGACGGCACCATCGGCAAGGCATACGGATATCAGATGGGGATCAGATATCAGTTCCCCTTCGGGGAGATGGACCAGACCGACGCCGTGCTCTGGCAGCTGAAGAACGCCCCCTATTCCCGCAGGATCATGACCAATATGTACAATTTCTCGGATCTGACCCAGATGGGGCTGGAACCCTGCGCCTACAGCATGACCTTCAACGTGACCCGGGAGCAGGGCGACGGGCGGGAAGGCAGCGGCAGACTGAAGCTGAACGCCATCCTCAACCAGCGTTCCCAGGACATCCTGACCGCCAACAACTGGAATGTGGTCCAGTACGCGGTGCTGCTGATGATGCTGGCCCAGGTCAGCGACATGGTTCCCGGCGAGCTGGTGCACGTCATCTCCGACGCCCACATCTATGACCGGCACGCACCCATCGTCCGCGAGATGATCGAGAGGCCCCAGTATCCCGCGCCCATCGTGCGCCTGAACCCGGAGATCAAAGACTTCTACCAGTTCACCAAGGATGATGTGATCATCGAGAACTATCAGAAGAACCCGCAGATCAAGGATATTCCCGTAGCGATTTAGGAAACAGTCAATTATGAACGCGATCGTAGCAGTGGATCGGAACTGGGGGATCGGCAGAGAGAACAGCCTGCTGGTCCATCTTTCCGGTGACCTGAAATATTATAAAGAAAAAACCATCGGCAATGTGATCATCATTGGAAGAAAGACCCTGGAATCCTTCCCCGGGGGAAGGCCTCTTCCGGGGCGGGTCAACATCGTCCTCAGCGGGGATCCGGCATTCTCGCCGGAGGGCTGCGTGGTCTGCCGTTCCAGGGAAGAGGTGCTGGCGGCGGCAGCGGACTATGACCCCGACCGGGTCTTTGTCTGCGGCGGCGAGTCCGTCTACCGCATGTTCCTGGAGGATTGCAGCGCTTTTTATGTGACGAAGATCGACGCAGCTTTTGAAGCGGATACATTTTTCCCGGACCTGGACGCGCTGGGCTACCGTGTGGACTGGCAGTCGGAGGATCATGAGGAGAACGGATGCCGCTACAGATTTGAGCGGTATGTGAAGGGCTGAGGCCCGGGCCGGCAGAATCTTGAGAAGGCCGGTTTGCGGCGGGCGGAACCTTGAGAACGGAGAGGAGCAGCAGGATCAGATGGCAGAATTGATCATAGGCAGGAACGCCTGCATGGAAGCGCTCAGATCGGATCGGGAGATCGAGAAGCTGACAGTACTGAAACAGAAGGACGGAAACGGCCGGCAGGCAAACCCGGAAGGATCGCTCAAAAAGATCATCGGCAAGGCAAGAGACCGGGGGATCCCGGTGACCTATGCGGAGCGCAGCGCTCTGGACCGGATGGCCGGCGGCCAGGTCCACCAGGGCGTGATCGCGGTCGCGTCGGATTATGAATACTGCACCGTGGAGGACCTTCTGCAGACGGCCCGTGACCGGGGCGAAGCGCCGCTCCTGCTTTTGCTTGACGGACTGGAGGATCCCCATAATCTGGGCGCCATCATGCGGACCGCGGAATGCGCCGGCGCCCACGGCGTGATCATCCCGGAGCGCCGCAGCGTGTCGGTGAACGAAACGGTGATGAAGACATCCGCCGGCGCGGCCCAGTACATCGGCTGCGCCCGGGTCACCAATCTGGGCCGGACCATCGATCAGCTGAAGGAAGCTGGCGTGTGGATCTATGGCTGCGATATGGACGGCAGCAGCTGCTTCCGGACGGATCTGACCGGGCCCGCTGCCATCGTGGTCGGCAGCGAAGGCCGCGGCATCAGCCGGCTGGTGCGTGAAAAATGCGATTTCATCGTATCGATCCCCATGAAGGGACAGATCAACTCTCTGAACGCGTCCAACGCGGCGGCCATCGTCGTATACGAGGCGGTAAGGCAGCGGATGGAGTGAGCTCCAAAGGCTGGCCGGGCCGGCGCCGGATGGACCGGTGTTGGTTGGACTGGCGCCGGACGGATCGGTGTTGGTTGGACTGGCGCCGGACGGACCGGTGTTGGACAGACCGATGCCGGGCGGAACGGCAGGAGAGCGTGTGGGAACCGGCAGGAAGGCCCGCGGGGCCGAAGGGAAGTGCGGAATGACCAAGGCAACAGATACAGAACTGGTACGGCTGGCGCGGGACGGCGATCTGGCGGCAGAAGAGGAACTGCTGCGCCGCTACAAGGAACTGGCCAGGACCAAGGCCAATATGTATTATATGGTCGGCGCGGATGAGGACGATGTGCTCCAGGAGGGGATGATCGGTCTCCTCAAGGCGGTCCGTCAGTTTGATCCTGAGAAGGAAGCTTCTTTCCGGACATTCGCCGGTGTCTGCGTTACCAATCAGATCATCAGCGCCATCCGGGCCGCCCAGCGGAACAAGCACAAGGCGCTGAACACATCCGTTTCCCTGGACTTATCCATCGGGAAGGAAAAAGCTGCCGCCCAGGGGGAACAGATGCGCCTGTCGGATACGCTGACCGCCAGCCCTGCGGACAGCCCCGAGCAAATGCTGGTGATGCGGGATATCATAGAATGTATCCTGCACAATGACGATAAAGTATTCAGCCGCTACGAACTGCAGGTGCTGACAAAGCGGATGCAGGGGAAATCCGCGGAACAGATCGCGGAGGAACTGGACAAGAAGAAAAAGTCCGTGGACAACTGTCTGCAGCGGGTCCGGCAGAAGGTCAGCACCTATCTGGATGCCTGAAGTCAAATCACATGTCGGAAAAACGGCGCAAGAAAAATAAAGTGATATTGTTGACATCGGTCATTCAAAATGTTAAAATTCCAAATATCGGCGTGCTGCTGTAGCTCAGTCGGTAGAGCACCTCATTGGTAATGAGGAGGTTCGGCAGTTCAAGTCTGCTCAGCAGCTCCATTTTTTTTAACAAAACAAGCTTTCAGGATTCTTAATTGTAGGAGGAATACAATGGCAAAGCAGAAATTCGAAAGAAACAAGCCGCATATCAACATCGGAA
>CAMNJK010000099.1 GCA_946541435.1 uncultured Bacillota bacterium | reverse complement strand
TTCCGCAGGGGCTTGTCCCGGGAGGGATCGTGGATCTTAAACAGATTCAGCCGCAGGGCGTTCATGCAGACGCAAAAGCTGGACAGGCTCATTGCCGCCGCTCCCAGCATGGGATTCATGGACCATCCTCCCATGAGATGCACATAGGCGCCTGCCGCCAGGGGGATCAGCAGGATGTTGTAAAAGAATGCCCAGAACAGATTCTCATGGATATTCCTGAGGGTGGCCCGGCTGAGCCGGATGGCCGCCGCCACATCCAGGAGCCGGCTGTTCATCAGCACCACATCCGCAGCGTCGATGGCCACATCTGCCCCGGCGCCGATGGCGATCCCGGTATCCGCCCGGGTCAGTGCCGGCGCATCGTTGATCCCGTCTCCCACCATGGCCACCTTGCCGCGGCTGGCCAGATCACGGATCACCGCTTCCTTGCCCGCCGGCAGCACACCGGCGATCACTTCATCCACACCCACCTGGCTGCCGATGGATCTGGCAGTCTTTTCATTGTCTCCGGTGAGCATGACCACATGGATGCCCATGTTTTTCAGCTGGGCCACCGCTTCCGGACTGTCTTCCTTGATGGTGTCCGCCACGGCGATGATGCCCAGCAGGCGGTCATCCAGGGCGAACATCATGGGCGTCCTGCCCGTCTCCGCAAGATCGCCAGCCTTTGCAAGCAGATCCCCGGGCACCCGGATATCGGAGGCGATGAAGGAAACGCTTCCGCCCAGCAGGCGCTGTCCCTCCAGATCCGCCTGGAGGCCGTTGCCCGGCAGGGCCCGGAAATTCTCCACCGCAGGAAGCGCGAAACCTTCTTCCCCGGCCCGGGCCATGATGGCGCCGGCGATGGGATGCTCACTGCGGGACTCCAGGGCCGCCGCATACCGCAGCAGCTCTTCCTCGGTCACGCCCGCCGCGCAGACCAGGTCTGTCACCACCGGCTCTCCCCGGGTGATGGTCCCGGTCTTGTCCAGGGCGATGATCTCCGTCCTGCCGGCCGCTTCCAGCGATGCCGCCGTCTTGAACAGGATACCGTTTCTGGCGCCCAGCCCGCTGCCCACCATGATGGCCACCGGCGTGGCAAGTCCCAGGGCGCAGGGGCAGCTGATGACCAGCACCGAGATCCCCCGTGCCAGGGCGTAGCCGATGTCGGCCCCCACCAGAAGCCAGATCACGATCACCAGGGCCGCGATACCGATCACCGCCGGGACGAAGATGCCCGAAACCTTGTCCGCGATCTTGGCGATGGGGGCCTTGGTGGCCGCAGCGTCACTGACCATCCGGATGATCTGGGCCAGGGTAGTATCCTCACCCACCCGGGTGGCTCTGGCCCTGATGAATCCGGAAGCGTTCACCGTGGCCGCGGACACCATGTCTCCCGGCCCCTTATCCACGGGGATGCTCTCTCCCGTCAGCGCCGCTTCATTCACCGCTGTAGTGCCCTCGATGATCTCGCCGTCCACCGGGATGCTGTCCCCCGGACGCACGATGAAGATATCTCCCACATGGAGCTGCTCGATGGGGATCTCCCGCTGGGATCCGTCCCCGTCTTCGATCACAGCCGTCTGGGGCGCCAGCTGCAGGAGCCCCTTCAGGGCATCGGTGGTCCTGCCTTTGGACATGGCTTCCAGCATTTTGCCGATGGTGATCAGGGTCACGATCATGGCCGCGGATTCGAAGTAGAAGCTGTGCATGTCAGACATCACGGCTTCAGCGTTCCCCGCCAGCTGGTCGCCGGTCATCTTGAACAGGATCAGGGCGCTCCAGACAAAGGAGGTCATGGAACCCATGGCCACCAGGGTATCCATATTGGGGGCCAGATGCAGCAGGCTCTTAAAGCCGCTGGTAAAAAATCTGCCGTTGATCATCATGATGACCCCTGCCAGGATCATCTGCGCCAGCCCCATGGCAATGTGGTTTCCCTCAAAGAATGCCGGCAGCGGCCAGCCCCACATCATATGTCCCATGGAGCCGTACATCAGAACCAGCAGGATGCAGACCGACGCGATCAGGCGCCGGCGCAGCACCGGTGTTTCCCGGTCCTTCAGCGCGTCCTCCTGTTCTTTCATCCGGGCCCGTGCCCGGGCTGCCGCGTCATCCGCATCTCCAGCCTTTGCACCATCTGCACCGCCGGAGACCGACGCCCCGTAGCCCGCGTTTTCCACAGCAGAAATCACGGCCGCGGGGTCCGCGGTCCCCTCCACGCCCATGGAATTGGTCAGCAGGCTCACGGCCACGGACGTGACGCCCGGTACGCCTCCCACTGCTTTTTCGACCCGCGCCTGACATGCCGCGCAGCTCATTCCCGATACATTGTATTTCTGCAAACTCATGATCTATTCCTGTCCGTTCTCCGGCGCAAAGGCTGGCCGGTCCTGAATTCGATATCTCTAACTCCATTCAATGGTATCCAATTCAGCTTTCTTTGTCAACCGCCGGCAGATCTTTTTTCAGCCGATGCCGGACGATGACGTAGGCAATGATCACCATGGCTCCGGTAAATACCCAGGAGATGGGATAAACGGCGATCAGGCTCCGGAAGCTGCCCATGGCGCGGAAAACTGTGAAGACCCAGAAGATCCGGAAAACACAGGATCCGATGACTGTCAGGATCGTGGGCAGGATGGAATAGCCCAGTCCCCTGAGGGCGCCGCTGGTGATCTCATAGGAGTTGGCCACGAAGTTAAAGAAGCAGACCGTCAGGACCCGTATGACGGCGAAGCGGATGACCTCCGGCTCCGTGGCGAAGAGTCCGATCAGCTGATACCGGAGCAGAGCGAAACTCATGTCCACGATAAAGGAGGACCCGACCCCGAACAGCATGCACCAGCGATACACTTCGTTGCACCGCTTCATGTCCCCGGCGCCGTAGTTCTGGCTGGTAAAGGTCACCGCTGCCTGCACGAAGGCATTGATGACGAAATAGGCGATGAACTCCAGATTCTGCGCCGCGGCGGAGCCCGCCATGGCATCGGATCCGAAGCTGTTGATGGCTGACTGCAGGATGATGTTGCTGAAGGAAAACACCATGCCCTGCAGACCGGCGGGAACGCCGATCCGCAGGATCTCCTTCAGGGGATCCTTCCGCAGATACAGGCCCCGCAGCGTGACCCGGAACCGCGCCTCCTCCCGGGAAAGGATGATCAGTACCAGGGCGGCGCTGATGCCGCTGGAAATATCTGTGGCAATGGCAACCCCCGCCACCCCCCAGTGGAAGACGATGACGAAGACCATGTTCAGCACCACATTGAAAAGCCCGGAGGCCAGCAGACAGTAAAGGGGACGCTTGCTGTCGCCCTTGCTGCGCAGGACTGCCGAGCCGAAATTGTAGATCATCAGAAACGGCATGCCCAGCATGTAAATGCGCAGATACAGGACCGCCTGCTCCAGTACATTCTCCGGGGTGCCCATCAGGGTCAGCATAGGCCGCGATACCAGGAAGCCGATGATGATCAGCAGCATTCCGCTGAGGATCGCGATGGTCATGGAGGTCACCACCGCGTCCCGGATCCTGCCGTCCCTGCCCTGGCCGATGAGCCGGGCCACCGTGACATTGGTTCCCATGGAAAGGCCGGTGAAGAGCCCCACGATCAGGGCGATCAGGGAAGCATTGGCGCCCACCGCCGCCATGGCCTGGCTGGACGCGAACCGTCCCACCACCGCTGTATCCGTGGCATTGAAGAGCTGCTGCATGACGCTGGTGGCCATGAAGGGCAGCGCGAATAAAATGATCTTATCCCAAAGAGAGCCGTGGAGCATGTCCACGGCATTCTTTTTCTTATTATTGTTTTCTGTCTTATTCTCCCTGATTCGTCGCATAGCAGAACCAGTATATCACATCTTACAGCTTTTTCACAAACAGGGTGCGCATGGCATTGAGCACTGCCAGGACCATGACGCCCACATCCGCGAAGATGGCCGCCCACATGCCCACGATACCGAGGGCGCACAAAAGCAGGCAGAGCACCTTGATGCCGATGGCGAACCAGATATTTTCCTTGACGATCCGCATGCACTTGCGGGAGATCCGGATGGCCTTGGGGATCTTGACCGGATCGTCATCCATCAGGACCACGTCCGCCGCCTCAATGGCAGCATCCGATCCCAGGGCGCCCATGGCGATGCCGATGTCCGCCCGGGACAGTACCGGCGCGTCGTTGATGCCGTCTCCCACGAAGGCCAGCCGCGGCCGCCGGGGATCCTCCGCCGGATCCGCATACCGGCTCCCTGCCCCGCTCTCCCGCAGCAGTTCTTCCACCTTGGACACTTTGTCTCCGGGCAGGAGTTCGCTGAAGATCTCCGTGATGCCCAGCTGTGCTCCCACCGCATTGGCAGCGGCGCTGCCGTCACCGGTGAGCATGACGATCCTGGAAACGCCCGCCCGGCGCATCTTTTCGATGGCTGCCGGCGCGGTCTCCTTGATCAGATCGGAGATGACGATGCGGCCGGCATATCGTCCGTCCACTGCCACATGGATGACCGTCCCTGCGGCTTCATTGACTGTCTCTTTGGCAGCCTCTCCCGCCTGGCTGACAGCCGCGGCCTCTTCCACAGCCGCTCCGGCCAGGGTCATCATCTTCCGGTTGCCCACACAGACCAGCTGTCCGTCCACTTTGGCCCGGATGCCGTGTCCGGCGATCTCTTCCACAGCGTCAATGCTGCAGGACTCCGGATCCTCTCCCCAGGCGCTGCGCAATGCGTGGGCGATGGGATGGGAGGAATGGCGCTCGGCGCAGGCGGCCAGACGAAGCAGTTCATCCGCGCTGAAGGGATCCTCTCCTTCCTGCGCCGGAGAACCGCCAGCCTTTGCAGGGTACACCCCTGCCACCTGGAATACGCCCCGGGTCAATGTCCCGGTCTTGTCCATGACCACCGTCTTCACCTGGGACAGGGCCTCCAGGAAGTTGGAGCCCTTGACCAGGATCCCCTCCCGGCTGGCGCCGCCGATCCCGGCGAAGAAGCTCAGCGGGATGCTGATCACCAGGGCGCAGGGACAGCTGACCACCAGGAAGGTCAGGGCGCGGTAGACCCAGGTGCCCCAGTCGCCGCCAAGGCCCAGGGCCGCCATACGGATCAGAGGCGGGAGCACCGCCAGCGCCACTGCGCTGATGACCACCACCGGCGTGTAGATCCGGGCGAACCGGGAAATGAAATTCTCGGACCGGGATTTGCGCGAGCTGGCATTCTCCACCAGATCCAGGATCCTGGAGGCGGTAGACTCATCAAATTCATGGGTGGTCCGGATGCGGAGCACGCCGGTCATGTTGATGCAGCCGCTGATGACCTCGTCTCCCGGACGGACGCTGCGGGGAACGCTCTCCCCGGTCAGGGCGCTGGTGTCCAGACTGGCGCTGCCCTCTTCCACCACACCATCGATGGGGATCTTTTCTCCGGGCTGGACCAGGATCAGGGTCCCGATTTCCACGTCGTCCGGATCCACCCGCTGGATGCCGTCCTCATCTTCGATGTTGGCATAGTCCGGCCGGATGTCCATCAGCTCGCCGATGTTCCGCCGGCTCCTTCCCACAGCATAGCTCTGGAAAAGTTCCCCCACCTGGTAGAAGAGCATGACCGCCACAGCCTCCGTGAAATCCCCGGTGCGAAAGAGGGCCAGGGCGAAGGCGCCGATGGTGGCGATGGCCATCAGCAGGTTCTCATCCAAAGGCTGGCGGTTGACGATGCCCTTGCCGGCCTTTTTCAGGATATCGTATCCCACGATCAGATAAGGGATCAGATAGAGGATACACATGACAGGCCTCTGCAGATGCACGAAATACAGGACGATCAGAAGGACTGCCGCGATCAGGATCCGTATGAGGTTTTTCTTCTGTTTCTTGTTCATGATCGGTTTAGAAGAAGATCTCGCAGTCGTCCTCGACCTTCTTGCAGTTCTTCAGCACTTCCTGCATGACCGCGTCAGGATCCGCGCCTTCCTCAAACTCCACCTTCATCTTCAGAGCCATGAAGTTTACAGAAGCATCCTTGACGCCCTCTGTCTTCTGGGTGGCCACTTCCATTTTGTTGGCGCAGTTGGCGCAGTCCACGTCGATCTTATATGTCTTTTTCATTTCGAACCTCCTGTTGGTTTAACGATTAATCAACTGTTTAATTGTTAAACATATCATACTCCCGCCGGACCCATATGTCAACC
>CAMNJK010000098.1 GCA_946541435.1 uncultured Bacillota bacterium | reverse complement strand
CGGCCCGGGGCGGGACCCTCTTCCTGGATGAGATCGGGGGCGTTTCCCTGAACCTGCAGTCCAAGCTGCTGCGGGCCATCGAAAACAAGAAGATCTACCGGCTGGGCAGCAGCACGGAGATCAGCGTGGATTTCAGGCTCATCACTGCCACCAACCGCAATCTGAAAGAGGATATGGAGAACGGGCTCTTTCGGGAAGACCTCTTTTACCGGATCAGCACCATCGTGCTGGAGATCCCGCCCCTCAGGGAGCGAAAGGAAGACATCCCGCTCTTCATCGATTATTTCGTCAACAAATTCAGCCGGGAAATGGGCAAAGAGAACGTGCGCATGGACGATTCCGTCCGGCAGGTGCTGGAGAACTACGATTATCCCGGCAACATCCGGGAGCTCAAGAACCTGATCGAGCGTCTCCTGGTCCTGTCCAACCGGGGCGAGATCAAGCCGGAGTATCTGCCCCGGGACATGATGGAGCCTCGCCAGTCGGCCGCAGGGAAGACCCTTCAGACCGACTACACCGAATCCCTGCGGGAGTACCGCAGCAAGGCGGAACGGTCCTACATCATGGAGCTGCTGGACCGCTACCCCGATGACCTGAATCAGGTGGCGGAGATCCTGTCCATTACCAGAAGGCAGCTGTTCAACAAGATGGTGGAGTACGGGCTGAAATAATTCATATCTGTAAAGGAAAAAGGCTTGACATCCCTGACGGTCTTGATTATACTGTCATGGTGTCAAGTTTTTTTACTTGTCGGAGAAGATCGATGAAGATGAGGATCGACGAGATCGCCAGACAGAGTCTGCTGTTCGATTTTTACGGGCAGCTGCTGCCGCCAAGACAGCGGCAGGTGATGGAACTGTATACGGAGGAGAACCTGTCTCTGCAGGAGATCGCAGACCAGTTCGACATCAGCCGCCAGGGGGTGCACGACGCCCTGCGAAAAGCGCAGAAGGCGCTGACGGAATACGAAGAGAAGCTGGGACTGGTGGACCGGTTCCTGGAGACCGAGGAAGCGGTGAGCACCATCGACCAGCAGATCGGCCGGATGGTAAGCGACATCGAGAACGGCCGGATGCAGGAGAAGGAGCAGGAGAAGGAGATCGTGCAAAGGCTGGCCGGGATCCGGGAGATCATTGACCGGCTGCGGGAATCCTGAGGGAAGGACCCGGATCGGGGATCCTGATCCGCATCGAATCATCAAGAGAGGAATCAGCCGATGGCATTTGAAGGATTATCGGACAAATTACAAGGCGTATTCAAGGGACTGAAGGGCAAGGGCTCCCTCACAGAGGCGGACATCAACGCCGCCATGCGGGAGGTCAAGCTGGCGCTGCTGGAAGCAGACGTCAACTTCAAGGTCGTCAAGGAATTCGTGGCCACCGTCAAGGAGAAATCCCTGGGCAAGGAGGTCATGGAGAGTCTGACCCCGGCCCAGCAGGTGATCAAGATCGTCAACGATGAGCTGACAGACCTGATGGGCGGCACCGGAACCAAGCTGACCTATTCCCCCAAGGGATTCACCGTTTACATGATGGTGGGCCTGCAGGGTACCGGTAAGACCACCACCTGCGGCAAGCTGGCCAAGTGGCTGGTGAAGAACGGCAAGAAGCCCATGCTGTGCGCCTGCGATATCTACCGGCCGGCGGCTATCGATCAGCTGGAGATCGTGGGACAGGCAGTGGACGTTCCCGTGTTCACCATGCGGGACTGCAAGGATCCTTCCGTCATCGCCAGCGCGGCGGTGAGCGAAGCCGAGAAGAAGGGCTACAATGTCCTGATCATCGATACGGCGGGCCGTCTGCAGATCGATGAAGCCCTGATGGTTGAGCTGGAGCAGCTGAAGAAGACGGTCCGGCCCCATGAGATCCTGCTGGTGGTGGATGCCCTCACAGGACAGGACGCCGTCAACGCGGCGGAAGGCTTCAACGACAGACTTGGCATCGATGGCATCATCATGACCAAGATGGACGGCGACTCCAGAGGCGGCGCGGCACTTTCCACCAAGAAGGTCACAGGCCGGCCCATCAAGTTCGTCGGTATGGGTGAGAAGCTGGATGAGCTGGAACCCTTCCATCCGGAGCGTATGGCCAGCCGGATCCTGGGCATGGGCGACATGATGTCCCTGATCGAGAAGGCCCAGGAGGACTTCGACGAGAAGAAGGCCGAGGAACTGGAACAGAAGATCCGGAAGAACAAGTTCACCCTGGAGGACTTCCTGGACCAGATGGGACAGATCCGCAACATGGGCGGCATTGCCAAGGTCCTGGATATGATGCCGGGCATGGGCAAGGCCAAATCTGAGGATATCGCCCGGGGAGAAAAGGAATTCTCCCAGTTCGAAGCCATCATCCGGTCCATGACCAGGGAGGAGCGGGAGAATCCGCAGATCCTCAACGCCAGCCGGCGCAAGCGCATCGCCGCCGGTTCCGGGCAGACCGTACAGAAGGTCAACCAGCTGATCAAGCGGTACGAGGAAGCCAGGAAGATGATGAAGCAGATGATGAAGCCCGGCGCCATGGGCAAGATGAGCAGGATGTTTAAGGGCTTTTGACCAGCCTTTGCATAGATAGTAATTAGTATAATATTTTCAGGAGGAAAAAAATAATGGTTAAGATCAGACTGAGAAGAATGGGAGCGCACAAGAAGCCGTTTTACCGCATCATCGTAGCAGATTCCAGAGCACCGAGAGATGGTAAGTTCATCGAGGAGCTGGGTTACTATGATCCGATGACAGAGCCGGCAAACATCAAGATCGACGAAGAGAAGGCGAAGAAGTGGCTGGCTACAGGCGCGCAGCCGACAGACACAGTCAAGGCACTTTTCAAGAAGAGCGGCATTTGCTAAGTTAGTCAGACTATCGATAAGAATCGTACTTTTTTCGATACTGCAGAAAGAAAGCGGTGAATTGAATGATAGAATTAGTCGGTGCAATCGCGAGATCTCTCGTGGAGCATCCGGATGCTGTTGAAGTGACGGAGACAATGTCGGATGATACGACTGTCATCCAGCTGAAGGTGGCAGAGGACGACATGGGAATGGTCATTGGCAAGCAGGGACGCATCGCGAAGGCGATCCGGACTGTTGTCAAAGCGGCCGCGACGAAGACAAACAAAAAAGTCGTCGTAGAGATCGTACAGTAACCGAACAGTAGATAGATATAGGACCGGGGGCGCATTCAGTGATGTGCCCCCGATTGCTCATAAAGGAAAAATCATACACATATAAGACAGAGAACGAGATGGAAAAGATACTGATAGGGAAGATCACCAGCGCTGTGGGCCTGAAGGGCGAAGTCAAGGTGTACAATTACTCGGACAGTGTGCAGATCTATGAGGATACCCCGCAGATCTATGTGGGGGAGGAACTCATGGATGTGCTGTCGGTGCGCACCCAGAAGAACATGGTGGTGCTGCGGCTGTCGGGCTTCACAGACCGGGACGCGGCAGAAAAAGCCAGAGGCAGGGAGATCTTCGTGACGGAGGCCGACCTTCCGGAACTGCCGGAGGGTCAGTTTTACGTGCGTGATCTCATCGGCATGCAGGTGGTGACCGAGGACGGGGAACCTCTGGGTCAGGTGACGGATGTGATCCAGAATACGGCCCAGGACCTCTTCGAGGTGGAGCTGCCGGAGGGCAGGAAGGTGCTGATCCCCAAGGTGGATGAATACGTGAGAGACATCGATGGCAGCGAACGCAGGATCACCGTGCGGCTGCAGGAAGGAATTCTGGATCTGTAATGAAGATCGATATACTGACATTGTTCCCGGAGATGTTCACCCCCGTGACGGAGGCCAGCATGCTGGGGCGGGCGGCCCAGAAAGGGATCCTTGAGTTCCGCCTCCACGACATCCGGGATTACACCCAGGACAAACACAACCGGACCGACGACTATCCCTTCGGGGGCGGCGGGGGCATGGTACAGATGGCGGACCCCATCTTCCGGACCCTGGAAGACATCGGCGCCCGGGGGAAGCGGTTCCTCTACATGTCTCCCCGGGGAAAGGTCTTAGATCAGGAAATGCTGCAGGAACTGGCGCAGGAAGAGGAACTGGTGATCCTCTGCGGCCATTACGAAGGGGTGGACCAGCGGGTGCTGGATGCCTGGAACGCGGAGGAAGTGTCCATCGGAGACTATATCCTGACCGGGGGTGAGCTGCCTGCCATGGTGCTCATCGATGCAGTGGCGCGGCTGATCCCGGGCGTGCTGGGCAACGCGGACTCCGCCATGGATGAGTCGGTGTACTCCGGCCTTCTGGAGCATCCCCAGTATACCCAGCCCAGGGTCTACCGGGACATGCCGGTGCCGGAGGTCCTGCTCAGCGGCAATCACCGGAAGATCCATCTCTGGAAGTTCCGGGAGTCCCTGGAACTGACTGCGAAACGGCGGCCCGACCTGCTTTTGCAATACGCGGAAGGAGATCCGGATCTGGACCGGGAAGAGCAGAAGATCCTGGACAGTACATTGCAAGCATTTGGTATTTGTAGTAAAATGAGACGATGAAGATCAAGATCTCAAAACACATCAGAAAGTACATCATCATATACCTGGCGCTGCTGCTGGGCCTGTTCCTTCTGATCGAGATGGTGCCCCGGGTAACGGACGCCTTCGAGACCACGGAGATCCTGGAACCGGGCCAGCTGTCCTACTCCTGTGAAGCCCACGGATACCTGGTCAAGACGGAGACCATCAGTGTGGCGACGGAGTCCGGGACCATCAAATATCTCATGGAAGATGGCACCGTGGTCAGAAAGAATAAGAAAGTGGCTGTCATGGATGATGTGGATACGGAGGATCCGGGCGGTGTGTCCATGGGCTATAAGGGCATCATGGACCGTCTCAAGGGCTACGATGGTGTGCGGCTGGGCCTCAGGACCCCCATCAGCGGGATCTTCAGCAGGACCATGGATGGCTGTGAGATGGACCTGAATCCGAACCAGCTGGACGAGCTGACCTATGAAAAGGTAAAATCCCTTTCCGTCAGCCCCAAAGAGATGGATCATACCAAAGTCTCCGCGGGCGATCCGGTCTACAAGGTGACATCGGATGATAAATGGTATGTGGCCTGCTGGCTGGATGAAGAGGAAGCGGCGCATTTTGGCGAGGGACAGGAAGTGAGGCTGGTGCTGCCCGCCGGCACGGTGAAAGCCACCATCAGCAGCGTCCTGCAGGATGAGAAACGGATCAGGATCGTGTTCTTCTCTGACCGGATCTATGACGAACTGCCCACCGCCAGGGAAGTGGACATGACCATCCAGGGCCTGGAGCAGAGCGGACTTCTGGTCCATAACGAATGCATCATCGAAAAAGGCGGCGTCCCCGGGGTCTATGTCAGAGATAAGAACGGCGATTATTATTTCATGCCGGTCAATGTGCTGACATCAGACGGCAGCCAGTCGGTGATCTCCGAAGCTTCTTTTTATGATCCGGAGAGCGGCGATACCGTCTTCACCGTGGATGTCTATGACGAAGTGCTGAAGCATCCGGAAAGCGCCCTCAAGAAGGACCTGAAGGAAGAGCAGGAAGAGAAAGAGGAGCAAAAGCAGGAGCCGCAGGTGACGGAGCCGGTGCAGGAGACCCAGGCCACAGAGCCGACGGATGAAACCGAAGCCACGGAGGCTGCGGAAGAGACCGACGAAACCGAGAAGGTCAGGGAAACCCAGCAGGCTGAGCAGATCCAGATCACCAAGAATAAAGAAAACAAGAACAAAGACAAAGACAACGGCAAGAAGAATAAGACCGACAAGGATAAAGACAAGAACAAGAACAAAGATAAGAACAAGAACGACAAAGAGAATAACAAAGACAAAGACAACAAAAAGAACGATGACTGATCATCATCAGATGTGGTCGCATCGGTCACAGGAGGATAAGGCAATGGAAGACATCAGAGGCAATCTGGAAAAGGTACATGAGAGACTGGAAAACGCCGCCAAACGGGCTGACAGATCTCCGGAGGAGATCACCCTGGTGGCGGTCAGCAAGACCAGGACACCGGAAGAGATCAACACCGCCATCGACGCGGGGGTAACGGACATCGGCGAGAACAAGGTCCAGGAGATCATGGACAAGTACGACGCCATCAAACCCGTCAGATGGCATATGATCGGACATCTGCAGACCAACAAGGTCAAGTACATCATCGACAAGGTGGACCTGATCCATT
>CAMNJK010000097.1 GCA_946541435.1 uncultured Bacillota bacterium | reverse complement strand
TTTCCCAGGTGCCGTCAAACTCGTCGGCGGAAATGAACCAGGCCAGCAGGGCCCCGGCAGCCAGAATCACAATACAGCTGAAGATCAGATACATCATCTGCGCTCACCATCAGATCCTTTCAGGTTTCCGCCATCAGATAGTTTCACGATTCTCATCGGCAGATCCTGCCTCTCCTGCAAATGGCAGCTCCTACTTCTCCTGCCGATGCGCCTTTTTCCAGGCTTTGATCTGCTCCAGGCGTTCACGGCACCGCTGTTCCACCCCCTGGTTGGTGGGCTCGTAGTAGACCCGGCCCTCCAGGGAATCCGGCAGGCACTGCATGTTGGTCAGCTTGTCCTCCGTGTCGTGGGCGTACTGATAGCCCTCGCCGTAACCGATCTCCCGCATCAGATTGGTGACCCCGTTGCGGATCACCAGGGGCACCGGCTCCGCGATCTGCTCGATGGCGTCCTTTCTGGCGCTGAGATAGGCCTTCTCCATGGAGTTGGATTTGGGCGCCAGGGCCATGTAGATCACCGCCTGGGTCAGATGAACGGAGCACTCCGGCATGCCGATGAAGTGGCAGGCCTGATAAGCTGCCACCGCCAGCTCCAGGGCCCGGGGATCCGCCAGTCCCACATCCTCACTGGCGAAACGGGTCACCCGCCGCGCCACGTAGAGGGGGTCTTCGCCGGCCTCCAGCATCCGGGCCAGCCAGTAGACCGCCGCGTCCGGATCGGAATTGCGCATGGATTTGTGCAGGGCCGAGATCAGGTTGTAGTGCTCCTCCCCGTCCTTGTCGTAGAGCAGGGATTTCTTGGAAGTACACTCCTCCACCGTCTCCTTGGTCACGGTGGTCACGCCCTCCTCGAAGTCCCCGTTCAGCACCGCCATCTCCAGGGTGGACAGGGCCGCCCGGGCGTCTCCGTTGGCGAAGGCCGCGATCAGCCGCAGCACATCGTCGTCGATGATGATGGTCTGGTCCCCGAATCCCTCCGGACTCCTGAGGGCCCGATGCAAAAGCTGGACGATGTCCTGTTCCGACAGTCCTTTGAGCACGAAAACCTTGCAGCGGGACAGGAGCGCCCCGTTGACTTCAAACGAAGGATTCTCGGTGGTGGCGCCGATCAGGATGATGCTTCCCTTCTCCACGAAGGGCAGGAAGGCATCCTGCTGGGCCTTGTTGAAACGATGGATCTCATCCACGAAGACGATGGTCTTCTCGCCGAACCGGCGGGATTCATCCGCCTGCTGCATGACCTTGCGGATGTCTTTGATGCCGCTGGTCACCGCAGAGAAGTTGATGAAACGGGCTCTGGTCTGGTTGGCAATGACGCCTGCCAGGGTGGTCTTCCCCACCCCCGGCGGACCCCAGAAGATCATGGAAGAGACCTGGTCCTGCTCGATGATCCGGCGCAGGACTTTGCCCTCGCCCAGCAGATGCTGCTGGCCCACGATCTCATCGATGGTCTGCGGGCGCATCCGGGCAGGCAAAGGCCGCGGCACGTCCCGTTCGAATAATGTCATCTGTTCATTCATAGTCTCAACTCCGCCTTGCCTCTTCCCATTAACATCATCTGCCGACTCGCGTCAGCTCGTCTCCGCTCACCTTCAGCTGTTCAGCTCCGCCTCGACTTCCTCCCGTGTGGGCATGGCCGGAATGGCGCCCGGCCGGGAGCAGGTCTTCGCTGCCGCCTGATTGGCAAAACGCAGGAAGTCCTCCAGCTCTGCCTGAGTGAGGCTCGCGAGATCCAGGGTCCCGGCACTTTCATCCAGGTCCCCGCGCTGTGCCAGCTGCATCAGCACGGCGCCCAGGAAGGTGTCCCCTGCCCCGTTGGTATCGCTGACCGTGACCCTGACCCCGGGCACAGTCCCGGTGCAGCCGCCGTCGGTTCCTTCACATGAGCAGCCGCCCTCTGTTCCTTCGCAGGCGCAGCCGCTGCAGCGGTAAAAGACCCCTTTGCTTCCCAGGGTCACCAGCACCAGCCGGATCCCATGGTCCGCCAGGATCTGCGTTCCCGCTTCCGGATCCTCGGTTCCCGTCATCATGACCATCTCCTCATCGGAGACCTTGAGCACATCCACCATGTCCAGGGGCGCGTTCATCCACCGGACCGCCTCCTCCGGGTCAGACCAGAGGGCCGGCCGGAAATTGGGATCATAAGAGATCAGGGCCCCGCCAGCCTTTGCATGGGCCACCGCCTCCAGCGCCGCGGTGCGGGAAGGCTCCGTGGTCAGAGACAGAGAGCCGAAATGCAAAATCTGCGGCCGGATCTCGTCCACCACCCGGATGGCCTCTGCCGATGAGAGCCGGGTGTCCGCCCCGGTCTGGCGGTAAAAGGCGAAGCTGCGTTCGCCGGTCTCGTCCACGCTGACGATGGCCAGAGTGGTGGGGCTTTCCGCAGTGGTCAGAAGTCCCGCGGCGTCCACGTCTTCATTCTCCAGGGTGCGGCGGAGATACTGGCCGTAGCTGTCATCTCCCACCACGCCAAGAAAGGCGGTCTGCGCTCCCAGCCGGGATGCCGCCACCGCCACGTTTGCCGGCGCGCCTCCGGGGAAAGCCGCAAACTGCGGGATCCCCTGCGCGTCTGTTCCTGTCTGGGTGAGGTCGATCAGGACCTCGCCCAGCGCCATGATCTGAGTCATTTGAATTCTCCTGTTTTTAAGAACGGCCTGTTTTTAGAAACGGCACAGCGTCTTCAGCCGGTCTTCCACGTAGGGCTGCAGTTTGCCCTGTACGTACTCCGGCATGTTGATGACCTTGACCGGATCCGGATCCGCCGCGTACTCCTGGGTGAACTCTGTCAGTGCCGCGAAATAGCGCTTCAGATACTCGGTGCCCAGATTGAACTTGTTGATGCCCTTGGAGAAGGCCACCAGAAGCTGGTCATCCGGAATGCCGCTGCCGCCGTGCAGTACCAGAGGTACATCTGTGGCGCTGCGGATCGCCTCCAGACGGGCAATGTCCAGATGCGGGGTTTCCTTGTACTCGCCGTGGGCATTTCCGATGGAGACCGCCAGGGTGTCAACGCCCGTCTCGCGGCAGAACTTCTCCGCTGCCTCCGGCTTGGTGAACAGATCCTGATTCTTCTGATCCGAATCCTTGGCCACACCCACGTGACCGATCTCGCCCTCGACGATGGCGCCCTTCTTGTGGGCTTCGTCCACAACCTTTTTGGTCAGCATGATGTTGGTGTCCAGATCGTTCATGGAACCGTCCATCATGACGGAGCCGAAGCCGCAGTCGATGGTGTGCATGATGGCTTCATACGTGTAATCGTGGTCGCAGTGCAGGCCGATGGGCACCTTGACCTCGTTTGCCAGCTCTTCCACCATGGCCGCGTACTTGCGGAATCCGGTGGTCTTCTGGATGGTGACATGCTCCGGATAAAGCATGACGATGGCCGGTGTATTCGTCGCCTCCGCGGCGTAAACCACGGTCCGCGCCATCACGTAGTCCATGCAGATGAAGGCGATGGCTGAAGTGTTGCTTTCTCTGGCAAGCTTGATGATATTTCCTGTTTTCTCGAACATACTCTCTTCCTTGTTCCTTGTTTTAATGCGTTATTTTCCGACTGCTCATCTGTCCTTGAGCCCGATGAGTCCCGGCAGGCAGCCGCCCGCGAAGGAATCGCCCAGGCCCACCACCGTGGGATGCTCCACATAGGTCATGTCCTTGCTGGGAATGATGCAGATCCGATCGCCCATGGCCTCCCGGATGGCTTTGCAGAACAGGGTGCTGTCCTGTCTGTCCGGCAGCTGGGTTGTCTGCTCATAGTTCTCCGGTGTGATATCGTCGCCGATGCGGAACCGGGTGGATGCCATGGTGGCTCCGCCCCGCAGCGCCTCATGCAAAAGCTGGGGCTGCTCGCCGTACGCCAGCGCCCATTTGGCAGAATGGATGATGATATTGGGGATATCAATGGATTCATAGACCCGCTGAATGGCGCCCGTCACCGCGCGCACATCCAGGATATCGATCTTCTCCCCGATGTATTCCTGCATCTCGTCCTCGTTCATGCTGATCACGTCGATGTAGGGACGCAGGTGTTCATGGACAGCATACCGGAACGGCTTCATGATGTAGCAGCCGTCCTCGTACATGACCACTGCCTTCTCCGGAAGATGTTCCAGCAGCTCCCGGGTCTTCCTGATGCAGCGGTCCAGGATCTTCCGGTCCAGGATCTCGCTGAAGCAGCCCAGCAGGAACGCGTCCGCGTCCTGGATGGCCGGGCCGAAGGTCTCCGGCAGGATCGGCATGTCCAGACTGGTGATGTCCCGGGAGATCATCATACGGTTTTCCCGGGGCGTAACGAAGTCGATGTCGCCCGCGTGGATGCGAACGCCTTTTCCGCAGGTCAGCACCACGTGGGGATAGATCATGCCGTCATCCTCTGTGCCGGGAATGGCTGTGATGTGGGGCGGCAGGAGCCGTTCCACATGCGGGTTCCAGCAGCTGGTCTGCAGTACAGTGTCCACGCCCAGTTTGTCCAGCACGATGGCAGCCCGGGTGGGAGTTCCGCCCAGGGTCACATTGCATTCGAATCGATTGGCGAAATCCAGCACATACTGAGATTCGTCCGGTACCATCTCGCCGCCGACGCCGGCCCTGAGATGGGCCAGACAGAAGACCCATGCATCCCGCTCGGTGTGCACGGCCATCTCCAGCCGCAGCTCATCCTCGCGGATCCCGAATTCCTCGATCACTTTTTCTACTGTTTCTGTATTCCAGATCAGTTCATAGTCCACGCAGGTGTGGAAGCCCATTGCGATTTTTCTTGTCATATTTTCTCTCTTGTGCGTTTCAGCGCTTTTAAAAGATCCGCGTCCGCGGCACTGCAGTATGCCCCGCAGCGCGGATCTCTTCATACTCAAACGTTCGCGCATCTGCGCATTCTTATCTTGCTCAGCTTAGTACAGTGCAGCCTTTCCGTCAGCCTGGAACAGCTCGATCTTCTGATAAGCTACTTCCTTCATGGCAGCCATGCAGGGCGGCTGGATCTGGTTCGGCTCTCTCAGGCCTTCATCCTGCAGGACCTCACGCATCTTCTTGTAGTAAGCTGCCTTGATGTCGCTGGAGATGTTGATCTTGTTGACGCCGTGCTCTACGGATTTGGCGATCTCGGAGTCCTTGTTGGAGGAACCGCCGTGCAGGACCAGCGGAGCGGTGACCACCTTCTTGATCTCGTCCAGAACGTCGATTCTCAGTTCCGGCTTCTTGTCCTTGGGATAGATGCCGTGGCTGGTGCCGATGGCGATGGCCAGGCAGTCGATGCCGGTCTTCTCGATGAAGTCCTTCGCCTGCTGGGGATCTGTATAAAGGATGTCGTTGGCGCCTGTCTCTGTGGAATCGATGTTGCCGATGGTTCCCAGCTCGCCTTCAACGGAAACGTTTACAGCGTGAGCAGCTTCAACGACCTTCTGGCAGACGGCTATGTTCTCTTCATAGGGCTTTGTGGAAGCGTCGATCATGACAGAGGTGAATCCGGCCTGGATCGCCTCGATGACCTGCGCGAAGCTGCCGCCGTGGTCCAGATGGATAACAGCCGGTACCGGGGATTTGTGGATGCGGGCGCGGATGCCCTGTACCATCTCATCGCTGATGTGGCTCAGCTCGTCCGGATGGATCGCGATGATCACCGGCGCGTTCTTCTCTTCGGAAGCTTCCATGATCCCGTTAAACATGCTGTAATCGCTGATGTTGAAAGCGGGTACCGCGAAGTTGTTCTCGTTGGCAACTGCAAGCAGTTCTTTCATGTTCATTAACATAGTCTTCTGTTCTCCTTCTCTTCTTCTACTTAGTAAAGGGCGACGCGGCTCCCGCCTGCTCAGCGAAGCAGTCCGGGGACCGGATGCCTGTTTATGACTCGACATAATGAAACCCGGACGCCTGATCCTTACGGCCCGGCGGCCGGGTATCTGATAAACGAAAGTATTATACTGCCGTGTTGTCCGATGGTCAAGTCTTTTGACGCAGACCCGGGCAGTTTTTGCAAAAGCTGGTCAAGACTGTGACATTGCCTGCCTTTGCATCTTCCGGCTTAGCCCTTGACGCCGCCGGAGGACATTCCTGCGATGAAGTACTTCTGGAAGAAGATGAACAGGATCAGTACCGGAACGGAGCCCAGTACACTCATGGCCATCATCTGGCTCCAGTCATATGCATGCTGTCCCATCAGCAGGTTGATTCCGAT
>CAMNJK010000096.1 GCA_946541435.1 uncultured Bacillota bacterium | reverse complement strand
GGGCCCATTCGTAGCCCATCAGCTCCAGGATCTGGATCCACTGCTGGAAGTGCAGGTTCTGCTGGGAGGCGACAACGTAGATGTTCTTGTAGAAGTTGTAGGTTTCCTTCCGATAAACGGCCGCCGCGATGTCTCTGGTGATGTAGAGGGTGGAGCCGTCGGACTTGGTGATCAGAGCCACCGGCAGATTGTAGTCATCCAGCCGGACGATCTGGGCGCCGTCGTCCTCTTCCAGCAGGCCCTTGTCGCTCAGTTCCTTGACGAACCGGGGCATCTTATCGGAGTAGAAGCTCTCGCCGTTGTAGGAATCAAAGGTGATGCCCAGCATATCATAGACGCGGCTGAACTCCTTCAGGGATTCCTCCCGGAACCACTGCCACAGTTCCACTTCTTCCTTCTCGCCGTGCTCCAGCTTGGTGAAGGTGGCTCTGGCTTCGTCTTCCAGGGAAGGATCCTTCTCCGCTTCCTGATGGAATTTCGTATAGTAGCTCAGCAGGGTCTTGATGGGCTCGTTTACAACGTCTTCCCGGTTGCCCCAGTGACGGTAGGCCACGATCATCTTGCCGAACTGTGTGCCGTAGTCACCCAGGTGGTTGATCCGGAAGGTGTCGTATCCCAGGAAATCATAGATGTTGTTGATGGAGTTGCCGATGACCGTGCTGCGGATATGTCCGATATGGAAGGGCTTGGCGATGTTGGGGGAGGAATACTCCACGATCACCTTTCTGCCGCCGCCGATCTCGCTTCTGCCATAGTCTTCTCCTCTGGAAACCACCTCGGAAACCACCTCGCGGGCAAACTCCTCTCTGTTCAGGAACATGTTCACATAAGCGTTGACCTGACGGACCTCCGCGAACATGGGGTCATCCTGGACCGCCTCGGCAATGCCCTTGGCGATCATGGGCGGCGCCTTGCGCAGGACCTTTGCCAGCTTGAAGCAGGGCAGCGCGTAGTCTCCCATGGAAGCGTCAGCCGGCTTCTCGATCATGTCCCTGATCTCGGCCTCCTCCAGGCCCTCGATGTGAGGCGCCAGCAGAGCTGCGATCTTTTCTGTGTAATTGATCATCGTACATTCTCCTTCATTTATCTAGATTCAATATTTCAGCTTCACAACAGTAACGCCGTCGCCGCCTTCACCCATGGCGCCGCGCCGGTACTCCTTCACGTTCTTCAGTTCCCGGAGCCGGGCCCTGATCCCGCGGCTCAGGATACCTTCGCCCTTGCCGTGGATGATGCTGACTTCGGGCAGTCCGCCCAGATAAGCGTCATCTATATATTTTTCCACATCCATGACCGCATCGTCAAGGTTTTTTCCGCGGACATCGATAGAAGTTGAGACCACCTGGGCCTTCTTACGGTAGATCTGTCCGTGGCGGCCGGAATTCACCTTGGGCTTGGGCCGGCGCTGGTCGATCAGCATGATGTCATCCGTGTGGGCGCCGATCTTCATGATGCCCACCTGGACCTGGACCTCCCCCTTCTCATCGGGCAGGGAGATCAGCTCCCCGTTCTGTCCGATGGTCAGGACCTTGACCCGGTCGCCGATCTTCAGCTGGGCAGGATCCACCGGCTTGGTATTCTCTTCCCGCTGGATGGTGGCCCGGTTCTTCCGCTCCAGCTCCTTGAGCCGTTTGCGGCTGGCGTCGAACCGTTTGTTCCGTTCGCCCAGGCTCTCCAGCTTGGCCAGCTCCTTGAGCTCCGCCCGGATCTCATCGGAGACTTCCTTGGCCTCCCGGACGATCTCCCTGGCCTCTTCCCTGGCTTCCGCCACCGCCTTTTCCCGGCGTTCCTTCAGCCGCGCCTCTTCCTTCTCCAGGGCGGCCTGCCTTTGCTTCATCTCTTCCGTGATGCGGATCTGCTCTGCCCGCTCGGCCTCGATGCGCCGGCGGTCTTCTTCCAGAGAAGCGATCACGTCCTCGAAGGCGATGTCGCCCCCTTCCAAAAGCTGGCCGGCCCGTTCTGTCAGCGCTTTGTCCAGGCCCAGCCGGGTGGCGATCTCAAAGGCGTTGGACTTGCCCGGCAGACCGATGGTCAGCTTATAGGTGGGCCGCAGGGTCTCCACATCGAATTCCATGGAAGCGTTCTCCACGCCCTCGGTGGAAATGGCGAACTTCTTCAGCTCCGTATAGTGGGTGGTGGCAAGGGTACAGGCGCCCTTGCGGGCAAGATCCTCCAAAATGGCGATGGCCAGGGCCGCGCCCTCGGTGGGATCCGTTCCCGCGCCCAGCTCATCCAGCAGGACCAGGCTTTGCTCGTCCGCCTCCGCCATGATCCCCACCAGGTTGGCCATGTGGGACGAGAAGGTGGACAGACTCTGCTCGATGCTCTGCTCATCGCCGATGTCCGCGAAGACCTTCCGGAATACCGGGACCCGGCTGCCGGGAGCCGCGGGGATGTGCAGGCCGGTCTGGGCCATCAGGCAGAGCAGGCCCGCGGTTTTCAGGGTCACGGTCTTGCCGCCGGTATTGGGTCCCGTCACCACCAGGGTGCGGTAGCCGTCCCCGATGGAAATATTGATGGGAACGACCTTTTTCGGATCGATCAGGGGATGGGCCGCCTGGCGCAGGTCCAGCACCCCGTCTTCGGAGATCTCCGGCTCCTCTCCGTGCATCTGCATGGAAAGCTTTCCCTTGGCCATGAAGAGGTCCAGCTCGCAGAGCAGCTTCTGGTTGTTGATCAGTTCGTGGTGCAGCTCCGCCACCGCCTCGGAAAAGGACGTGAGGATCCGGTTCACCTCCGCCTGCTCGTCCAGCTCCAGCTGCCGCAGCTCGTTGTTCATGTTGACGATGGCCTGGGGCTCGATGAAGAGGGTGGCGCCGCTGCCGCTCTGATCATGGATGATCCCCGGTACGCCGGACTTGTGCTCCTGTTTGACCGGGATCACATAGCGGCCGTTGCGCATGGTCACGATGGCGTCCTGGATCAGGCCCTGCCGCTCGGCGCTGTTTAAGATCTGATTCATCCTGGTCTTCAGGGCTTCGTTCTGCCGGACGATGGCCCGGCGGATGCTCCGAAGCTCCGGGCTGGCGTTGTCCGCCATCTCGTCCTCCGAGATGATGCAGCGGTCGATCTCCTCCATGAGGGACCGGTGCACCGTCAGAAGCTCCGCCACAGATTCGATCAGGGGCAGGTCCGGGATATCCTCGCTGTCCAGGAAGGTGACCACCTGCCGGACGGTCTTCATGTTGTAGAGCACCCGCAGCAGCTGGGCCTGGGTCAGTACCCCGCCCTTGCAGGCGAAGGACACCGGACCCGAGATATCATAAAACCCGCCAATGGGCAGGGGCCCTTTGGCGCTGATCAGACGGACCGCTTCCGTGGTCTCCTGCTGTCTGTCCTTGATGTCCAGTACATCAAAAACAGGAGCAAGTTCTGAGATGATCTTTCTGGTCATCTCAGAACCTGCGTGCTCCTTCAGCATCAAAATAATCTTCCCGTATTCGAGAACCTGCAGTGTCTTTTTCTTCATCGACCCTCGCTGATGTCCTTAAACTAGGCGTTATTGTTCTTGTACTTTTCCAGTTCCTTCTTCAGCTGGAGATTCTCCATCTGCAGATCGAAGAAGCTGTTTTCCAGTTCCTTGCACTTGCTCTCGATCTCTGTCACGACCTCTTCCATGCCGGACTGGGCCTGGGCCTTGGCGGATTCCACGGAATCCTTCAGGCGCAGGATCTCATCATCTCTCTGACGGATCCCTTCCATGAGCTCTTCCTTCTGCTGCTGCATGGAAAGAGTCTCTTCCTTGTAGTCCGCATAGCTCTTCTTGGCCTCGTCCCAGAGCTGCACATAGTGCTGAGCGTCCTTCTCCAGCTGGATGTTCAGCCGCTTGATCTCCTCCATGTCGTCCAGGGTCTTGAAGTACTCGCTGGCGATGTTGATGGCAGAGAGGATCGCCACATTCCCCGGTACAGCGCCCGCTGCCTTCGCGGCTTCTGTGATCTCCTGCATTTTCATGTCGACGTGAGCAGCCACCTGGATGATCTCTTCTTTTGACATGTCACCTGCGATGGTGTATTCCTGCCCGTAGATCTTGACCTTAACTTTGTTTGTTTCCATGGAACCTCTCCTACTTCATTACATTTCTCTGAGAACAGCGTTCAGTTTATCCTTCAGTGCATCCAGCACACTGCTGTGCACCTTGCTGACTTCTTCATCCGTCAGTGTCTTCTCACGGTCTCTGTAGACCAGATTGAAGGCGACGCTCTTCTTGCCTTCTTCCACCTGCTTGCCGCGATAGACGTCGAACAGGCTGACATCCTCCAGGATCTTGCCGCCGAAGGACCGGATGACTTCCTCGATCTTACCGACCTCCATGTCCTCATCCACCAGCAGCGCGATGTCTCTTTCGGTGGACGGATATCTGGGCAGCGGTGTGTAGACGATCTCGGTGTCAGCCCAGCGCTGCAGGGCGCCGAACATGAGCTCGCAGCAGTAGATCCGCTCGCCCTTCATGCCGTATTTCTCTGCCACATCCGGATGGATCTCACCCATGATGCCCAGCTCCTCGGTATCAAAGCCCGCGTTCTTCATCTCCGGAGATGCCTCCACGCTGACCCGGGCGCACCGTCCCGGATGATAGGGGCCGTATTCTGACTCCGCGGTGAAGATGGGTTTCTTGATCCCCATCACCGCCAGCAGCTCGCAGACCACGCCCTTCAGGGTGAAGAAGTCTTCGCCCTTGCCGTAGATGCCGATGCAGAGGGAGTATTCCTCGTCCGGCAGATGGTCCTGATTCAGTTCGCTGGCCATGAAGGTATTGCCGATCTCGAAGGCCTTCACATGGCTGATCCCCCGGTTCATGTTCCGGGACAGGGTCTCCAGCATGTTGGGTGTCAGGATGGTCCGCATCACCGAGTTCTCCTCGCCCAGCGGATTGATGATCTGAACGAAGGCGCGCTCCCAGGAGTCTTCGTCGATCCGGACGTTGTCAACGCTCTTCGGGCTGACGAAGGAATAGGTCTGGATCTCGTTGAGGCCCATGGCGCAAAGGCTGTCCCGGGCCAGGTCACGCAGCTGCCAGCTGTAGGGCACGGTGGCCTCGGCGCTGGTCTTGGGCAGGGTGACCGGAAGTCTGTCGTATCCGTACATCCGGGCGATCTCTTCGATATAGTCCTCTTCCTGGACCAGATCCTGACGGACGGTGGGTCCGGTGACTGTCATCACATCGCCGGAACCTTCGACCTTGATCTCCAGGCCTTCCAGCATGGCGGTCATTTCCTCTCTGGTCAGGTCGATGCCCAGCACCTTGTTGATCCGGCTGACCCGGACGTTGATGGTCCTGGGCAGCTCGGGGCTGGGATATACATCCACTCTGCCTTCGCAGACCTTGCCGGCGCCCACCAGCTCGATGAGCCGGCAGACACGGTCCGCAGCGTCGGCGCACAGGTTGGGGTCGATGCCCTTCTCGAACCGGGCGGATGCTTCCGTTCTCAGGCCCAGGTCCTTGGCGGTGCGGCGTACGCTGTCTCCCGCGAAGTTGGCGGATTCGATGATGATGGTTTCTGTATCTTCTTCGATCTCGGAGTTGAGACCGCCCATGACGCCGGCTACGGCGATGGGGCGCTCCGCATCCTTGATCATCAGCATGCTGCCTTCCAGGGTACGCTCCGTCTCATCCAGCGTCGTGAAGGATTCGCCAGGTTTTGCATTCTCTACGATGATCTTGTTGCCCCTGACCTGCTTGATGTCAAAGGCGTGGATGGGCTGACCGTACTCCAGCATGACGAAGTTGGTGATATCAACGATGTTGTTGATGGGACGCATGCCGGCGTACATCAGGCGCTTCTGCAGCCACCAGGGGGACTGGCCCACCTTGACGTCCGTGACCACCCGGGCCACGTAGCGGCGGCAGGCTGCGGGATTCTTGATCTCCACGGAAACATAGTCGGACGCCTTGCCCTTGCCGTTTTCTTCCTTGATGTCGATGTCCGGATAGGTGAAGGGCTTGCCGAAGGTCGCGGATGCTTCCCGGGCCATGCCCACCATGGCCAGACAGTCGGGACGGTTGGGGGTGATCTCAAAATCCACCACGGCGGATTTCAGTCCCAGGGCTTCCGGGAAATCATCGCCCGGCTTGTAGTCGCCTTCGCCGTCCAGGATCCAGATGCCGTCCTTGTGCGCCACGGGGACCACCTTGTCCTCATAGCCCAGCTCGCCGCAGGAGCAGAGCATGCCGTAGGACTCCACGCCCCGCAGCTTGCC
>CAMNJK010000095.1 GCA_946541435.1 uncultured Bacillota bacterium | reverse complement strand
TACGGTGATCCGAAGTACAGACCGAATCCGCTGCTGAGAAAGATGGTAAGAGCCAACAAGCTGGGCATGAAGACCGGCGAAGGCTTCTTCGTTTACAACAAGTAAGCAGCATATTCTGATCTTCAGAACAGATCTGAGCAATAAAACAGACAGAAACTGCCGCACCGGAGGCTTCCGGAGCGGCAGTTTTTTCGTGGGCGGACCGCCGCTTTTTTTCATTGACGCCCACTTGTCACGGGAATGGAATGGGTGTATATTTATAGCGTTGGAATCAAAAGAACCCATCTGAAGGTTTTCTCAGAAGGTTTACACCCAATCCACCAAAGAAAAGACACAGAGAAGGACATTCGGACCCGCCCTTTACGCATCCTGCGAAAGGCCGGTCTGCGGATGCGCCTGTACGGAAAATCTGTGTGATCCGCGCAGCGGATGAAATCGATTTGTGCCGTCTGGGCCGGACGGCGACCCATGTTTATTCAGAAACAAATTACTGATCAGAAAGGACCAATCTATGTGGAAAACGATGGATGAGGCGACCCTGAAGAGCAAAAAGGTCGCTGAACTCAGAGAGATCGCCAAGACATTCGGGCTGGAAGGCTACGCCAGAATGAAGAAGGCGGAGCTGGTAGCCGCCCTGATGAAGGACGAGGAGCCGGCGAAAGAAGAGAAACCTGCAAAGGCTGGCGATGCTTCCGCCGCCAAAACAGGCAGGGGCGGCCGCAGTGAAAAAAAGGCCAGGGCAGCGAAGGAAGAACCCGCGAAGAAGGAAGAGCTGAAGCTCTCGGCGCCGGAGAAGAGAGAATCCCTGACAGCGCCTGAGCAGCCGGCAGCCCTGGCAGCCCCGGCGGAGAAAGAAGAGACGGAAACGCAGCCGCGAAAGAAGGGCCGCGAAGAATCCCGCGGCAATGGCCAGGAACGGTCCCGGGGAAGAAAAGTCCGGGCAGGAAAGCCGGAAAGAAAAGAAAAGATCGACAAGGCAGCGGCCATCGCCAGTCAGTTCACCGAACGGGCGGAAGCCGGAGAGGACGGCGAAGGCGCCGGCAGCGATCTGGCATGGGATGCGCCCATTCCCCAGAGCGGGAAAAAGACCCGCCAGCCTTTGCGCAGGAAGAAGGCGCGGGATGCCAGAAACGGCAGAGGCCAGCAGAATCCGGACGAAGAGTCCCGGCAGAAGAAGGCAGAGCAGAAACCGGAACGGGAAGAAAGGGCTGAACTGAGAGAAGAGCAGGAGGCAGCGGATCGCCGGCAGAGCCAGCAGGCGAAAGAGCCGGCTGAGCCGGAAGCGGCGGAGAAAGCGGATAAGGCTGAGAAGGCTGAGAAGCCGGAAAAGGCGGACAACCGGTTCGAGACCGAAGGGATCCTGGATCTGGCGGACGATGGATTCGGTTTCCTGCGCTTTAACAATTTCCTGACCAGCGATCAGGACATCTACGTGTCACCGGCGCAGATCCGCCGGTTCAATCTCAAGACCGGCGACAAGGTCAAGGGCATCTGCAGACCGCCCAGCGCGGGGAACCGTTTCGGCGCCCTGCTCTATGTGGTGACCGTCAACGGCGATGAGCCGGGGGTTGCCATGCGCCGGCCGGATTTTGAGAGCCTGACCCCCATTTTCCCGGAGGAAAAGCTGGTCATGGAAGAGGGCAGGGACCCTTCCCTGCGCCTGATCGACCTGGTGGCGCCCATCGGCAAGGGCCAGAGAGGCCTGATCGTCGCGCCGCCCAAGGCCGGCAAGACCATCCTGCTGAAGAAGATCGCCAACAGCGTGGAAAAGCACTATCCCGATGTGGAGCTGATCGTCTTCCTGGTGGACGAACGGCCGGAGGAAGTCACGGACATGAAGCGGAGCCTCCACAACGAGACCAGCGAGGTCATCTACTCCACATTCGATGAGATGCCCTCCCACCACGTCAAAGTGGCGGAGATGGTTCTGGCCAGAGCACGCCGGCTGGCGGAGCACGGCAAGGACGTGGTCATTCTGCTGGACAGCATCACCCGTCTGGCAAGGGCCTACAACCTGGTGGTGCCGGCATCCGGCAAGACCCTGTCCGGCGGCTTCGACCCGGGCGCCCTGCATAAACCCAAGCAGTTCTTCGGTACTGCCAGAAACATCGAGGAAGGCGGCAGTGTAACCATTCTTGCCACCGCTCTGGTGGAGACCGGCAGCCGGATGGATGACCTGATCTATGAGGAGTTCAAGGGCACCGGCAACATGGAACTGCATCTGGACAGAAAACTCAGTGAGAAGAGGATCTTCCCGGCCATCGACCTGAACAAGTCGGGCACCAGAAGAGAAGATCTGCTGATGGATCAGGAAGAGCTGGAGACCGTCTGGAACATGCGGCGGGCTCTGGGCAACCGGGATCCCCAGGAAGTCACCGAGATGATCATCGACAACCTGATGCATACCAGAGACAACAAGACATTTATTGAAGTCATCAAGAAATACCTGAACGCGAGGTATATTGGCTGATGGATCTGAACAAGATTTTTCTGAAAGACGCCTGCCCCACGAAAATGGGCGGTCAGGCAGTCATGGAAGGTATCATGATGAAGGGGGAGAAGAAGACCGCCCTGGCGGTCCGTCTCCCGGACGGTCGGATCCGCATCGACACGGAGCCGACGAAGACCTACGGCAAATGGATGAAGATCCCGCTGGTCCGCGGTGTGGTTGCGTTCGTCGATTCCCTGATCGGCGGAACAAAGACCCTGATGCATTCGGCGGAGATCCTGGAAGAAGCCACGGACGATGAGGAAGAGTACGAACCCGGCCGGTTCGAGCAGTGGATCGAGAACCGATTCGGCAGCAAGGCGGTCTGGAACTTCATGCTCTACTCTTCTGTTGTGGTGGCCCTGGCTTTCACCATCGGCATCTTCATCATCCTGCCCACCGGGGTGGTGAACCTGATGAAGCATTTTACGGACAGCGTCTTCTGGCTCAACTTCGTGGAAGGTGTGCTGCGGATCGCCCTGTTCGTGGCCTACGTGGGGCTGGTGTCCTACATGCCGGACATCCGGCGGGTCTTCCGCTATCACGGCGCGGAGCACAAGACCATCCACTGCTTTGAGAACGGGCTGGAGCTGACGCCGGAAAACGCGGCGGAGTTTCCTACATTGCATCCCCGCTGCGGGACCAGCTTCCTCATGTTCGTCTTCATCATTGCCTTTGCCTGCCACTTCCTGCTGGGATGGCCGTCGCTGGCCCTGCGGATCGTCACACGACTCCTGCTTCTGCCGGTGATCGCGGGTCTTTCCTACGAGCTTCTGAAGTGGGCGGGACGCAGTGACAATATCGTGGTGAAGATCCTGAGTCTGCCGGGGCTTTACCTGCAGAAGATCACCACCAAGGAACCGGACGAGACCATGCTGCAGGTGGCCATCGCGGCTGTGACAGCCTGCATGGATGAGCAGCCGGCAGGGTCCTACCAGGCCGCGGCGGACGCACAGTTCCCGAATCCGGAGCTGACGCCCTGGGTGGCGGACGCGGATGAGCCGGAAGCGGCAGAGTCGGATGAGGACGCTGCGGAGGAATCTGAAGGCGCCGCAGTGACGGCAGAAGAAACAGAAACAAAGAATCATAGTACGGGCGAGGGGCCCGAAGAGGATAGAGATGAAGACGAGAATACTGATCAAAGAGGGTGAGTATCAGCTGGTCAAGGCCGGCTGCATGGACGCGAAGATCGACGCAGAGGAACTGTACTGTTTCCTGACAGGCACGGATAAGCTGCAGATCTTCATGAAGGCGGAGGAAGAAGTGGACCCGGATCTGGAGCGCAAGTACAACGCCCTGATCCAGCGCCGGGCAGAAAGGGTGCCCCTCCAGTACATCACCGGTGTGCAGGAGTTCATGGGCCACCGTTTCCATGTGGACCAGAGCGTGCTGATCCCCCGGCAGGATACAGAGACCCTGGTGGTGGAGGCCGCCCGGGCCATCCAGTCCACGCCCCGGGACAAGATGTCCTTCTGGGAACGCCTGAAGGGGGGCAAAAGCTGGGAAGTCCTGGATCTGTGCTGCGGCAGCGGCGCGGTGGGGATCTCCATCGCCAAGATCTGCGACGATGTCCATGTGACCGGAACGGACATCAGTGACGCCGCCATCGCGGTGGCTGCGGCCAACGCCAAAGCTCTGCATGTGAAGGCGGAGTTTCTGCAGGGCGATCTGTTCGATGCGCTGAACAGCAGAAAACCGGAGGACCGCAGGTTCGACATGATCGTAAGCAATCCCCCCTATATCCGGACCAACATGATCGCGGTCCTGCAGGAGGAGATCAAGAATTACGAACCCCGGGAAGCCCTGGACGGGGGCCGGGACGGATTGGACTTTTACCGGAAGATCATTGAGAAAGCGCCGGAGCATCTGAAAAAAGACGGCTGCCTGATGTTTGAGATCGGCTGCGACCAGGGCGAGGACCTGCGCAAGATGATCCGGGATGACGGCCGCTATACGGACGCGGAGGTCATCCGGGACCTGCCCGGAAAAGACCGGGTGGTGAAGTGCCGGATCAGATGACCGCGCCGTCCAGCACGGCTTCCAGAAGATCGTCGCCGGAGTAGCGCAGCTTCAGGGAGAAGAAGTCCTGCCGCTCGTTTAAGAGACGGAGAAAGATTCGGTCCCCGGGCCAGAGGTTCAGGCTGCTGATCCGGTCCTTTCGGATCCAGGCCAGTTCCCCTTCGTCGCAGTCCGGCACCGGCCAGCTTTTGCTGTCCCCGGATGCAAAGGCTGGATGGTCCCCGACGGAGCGCCGGGGGCTGCCGCCCTTGGCAGGCAGCAGGAAATCATCGGCGGTGTAGAGGCACATGTACTCTGTCTCATAGTTTTCCTGAAGAAAGGTGATGAAGCCGCGGAAACGCCACCGGGTCAGGTCATATCCCGTTTCCTCCCGGACTTCCCGCAGCAGGCATTCCTCCGGACTCTCCCGGTCCGTGAACTTGCCGCCCACGCCGATCCACTTGCCTTCGTTGATGTCACAGGCTTTTTTCGTGCGGTGCAGCATGAGATAATGATCTTTGTGTTCGATGTAGCAGAGGGTGGTGATGAGCATGGGATCTCCTTTTTTCGGATTTGCATGATATTGACTTGCCATCTATTATACCATGTTAGCGTTTACAAACCGAAAGAAGTTCCTGTATGATGAAACAGGAACCACACAGAAAGGAGTCGGTGGAGATGAAAAATCATAAATTCTTTGCATGGGCGACAGTGGTTTGCTTCATCCTTACCATGGTGACCGGATACAAGAGAACGTAAGACGGATGCGCCTGCCTTTGTAAAAAATATAGCGTGAATGAAACAGAACTCCGCATCACAGCGGAGTTTTGTGGTACAATATACTAAATTTTTGAGCGCTGCGGCTTAGCAGGGCTGCTGATCTTGTCAAATGTGTTTTTTCATATAGAAACTAGGAGGTTTACTATGGATCCAAACAAAAGACCGGAAACAATGGAACGAATCACCACGCCGGAGCTGGCGCAGGCTTTCATCGATGAGCAGATCGCTGCGGTCAAGGCGCAGGTGGGTGACAAGAAGGTGCTGCTGGCCCTGTCCGGCGGCGTTGACTCTTCGGTCGTTGCGGCTCTGCTGATTAAGGCCATCGGCGATCAGCTGGTCTGCGTGCATGTCAATCACGGACTCCTGAGAAAGGGTGAGCCGGAACAGGTGGTCCAGGTGTTCAAGGAAGAACTGGGTGCGAATCTGATCTATGTTGACGCGGTGGATCGTTTCCTGGACAAGCTGGCCGGGGTGGATGACCCGGAGACCAAGCGGAAGATCATCGGCAAGGAATTCATCGACGTGTTCGCTGAGGAAGCGGCGAAACTGGAAGGCATCGAGTTCCTGGGACAGGGAACCATTTATCCGGACATTCTGGAATCCGACGGCGTCAAGGCCCATCACAATGTAGGAGGTCTGCCGGAAGACCTGCAGTTCGATCTGGTGGAGCCGGTGAAACTGCTGTATAAGGATGAAGTCCGCGTGGTGGGCAAGCAGCTGGGACTGCCGGATGCCATGGTCTATCGTCAGCCCTTCCCGGGCCCGGGTCTGGGTGTCAGATGCGTTGGCGCCATCACCCGCGACCGTCTGGAAGCTGTCCGTGAAGCGGATGCCATCGTCCGCGAAGAGATCGGCAAGATGGATCCCGCGCCCTGGCAGTATTTCGTCGCCATTCCGGACGTCAAGTCCACCGGCATCAAGGACGGCAAGCGCTACATGGG
>CAMNJK010000094.1 GCA_946541435.1 uncultured Bacillota bacterium | reverse complement strand
CCCTCGGTCACATCATAAAACCTGGGGATCAGCTGGATTAGAGTCGATTTGCCGCTTCCCGTGCCGCCGATGATGGCGGTGGTCTCCCCGGGCCGGGCCGTGAAGGTGATATCCGTCAGGGTATTCTTTTCGGCGCCGGGATAGGCGAAGCAGGCATGGCGGAATTCCACCAGGCCGCGGGAAAGGGGTTCCTCCTCCGCCGCCGCTTCCCTCGCATGGTCTATGGCCACCGGTGCCGCCGGATCGGTGATGCTCAGCTCCGTGCCCAGCACTTCTCCGATCCGCTGGGCGGATACCATGGCCCGGGGCAGCAGGATAAAGATCGCTGTCACGAAGAGGAAGGACATGATCACATGCATGGCGTACTGCAGGTAGGCCAGCATGTCGCCGATCAACAGTTTATCCGCCTCGATCAGATGGGCGCCCGCCCAGACGATCAGAACGCTGACCGCATTCATCACGAACATCAGCGCGGGCATGAGAAATGACATGGCCCGGTTGACGAAGATGTTGATCCGGGTCAGATCCAGATTGGCCTCATCGAACCGCTGCTCCTCCTGCCGCTCTGTGGTGAAGGCGCGGATGACCAGGATACCGGCCAGCCTTTCCTTCATGATCAGATTCAGCCGGTCCAGCTTGGACTGGAGCACGCGGAATTTCGGGAGCACCGCGAAGAAGGCGATGCCCATGATGCACAGGATGGTGACCAGCGCCACCCCCACGGTCCAGGACAGCGACACGCTGGTGTGCAGGGCCCGGTAGACGGCGCCGATGCCCATCATGGGCGCGAACAGGGCCATCCGGAGCATCATGTTCGTGGTCTGCTGCACCGTCTGGATATCATTGGTGGATCTGGTGATCAGGGACGCCGTGGAAAAGTGATTCATCTCCGCCGCCGAAAAATCCGTGACCTTATGGAAGAGATCGCTGCGGATGTTTCGGGAGATCTTCGCCGACGAAAAGGCCGCGAAAAAAGATCCCCCGATGGCGCAGACCATGGAAGCCGCCGATACAGCGATCATGATCATGCCCCTGCTCTTCACGTAGGACAGGTCCCCCGGCACGATCCCGTCGTTGATGATGTCCGACATATAGCCCGGCAGGGCCAGCTCGCACATGGCCTGGCCGAACAGAAATGCCGCGATCAGAACGATCAGGGGGATGAATTTTCTGTAATGTCGAAGTGTATATCTCATAGGCGCACCGTGACTTCCCCGGTGGTCAGCGTTTCTCTGCTGCCATCGGCATAGATGACCTCAAGTCCGCCGTCGCCGTCGATCCCCAGCACCCGGGCCGGGATCCCCGTCAGATCCTTTTCCGGATCCGCCCGGTAAACGCCCTTGAAGACGCGGATCTGCCGTCCGGTCAGAAGGCTCTTGCTGCGGTAGCTGTCCATAAACTTCCTGGCGTCGATGTTCTCCAGATAATCCAGCACCCGGGCGATGATCTGCGCTGCCAGTTCTGCCCGGGAATAGTCCCCTTCCACCGCGCCGGCCACCTCCAGAAGCTCCGCCGGGAAGCCTTCCAGATCCGTATTGATGCCGATGCCGATGACCAGATGATCGATCTGACCGCTCTCGAAGTCCGTGATCCCCTCGGTGAGGATCCCGCAGACCTTCTTTCCGCCCAGGTAGACATCGTTGACCCACTTGATCATGGCCTCTTCCTGCTGCCCGCAGACTGCGTCGATGGCCTCCGCCACCGCGGCAGCGGCAGCTACTGTGACCAGGACCGACCTGGAAAGATCAAAATCCGGCCGCACGATGATGCTCAGGTAGATCCCTTCCTTGGGTGAGAAGAAACTCCGCCCCAGCCTGCCTTTGCCCGCTGTCTGCTGGAGCGCGATCACCGCCGTCCCGTGCAGGGGCGCCGGTCCGCCGCCCGGACCAGCCTTTGGAGCTTCCGCCGCGCCCGCCGCGATCTGCCGCGCCCGGATGTTGGTGGAATCGATGACATCGTACACACAGATCCCGTTGTTCCGGTAGCGCAGGGGCAAAGCCTGGCGGATCCCTTCTTCCGTCAGCGGCGCCCGGTCCACCGTGAGACAATAGCCCCGTCCGGTCACCGCATCGATACGGTAGCCCTCCTCCCGAAGGGACCGGATGGCCTTCCACACGGCTGCCCGGGATACGCCCAGGATCTCCGCCAGTTTTCCGCCTGAATAATATGTTCCTTTATTCTCTGTCAACGCCTGCAGCACCGACTCTTTCACTGTCATCTCTTTTCTCCTCCGGGTCCGCCGAACAAGTGTGACGGCCCTCTGTCATAGTGTAACTATTTTACGCCGACAACGGGCATCTTTCAACAAAAAACCGGCTTCACCGGAGCCGGTTTTTCGCTGCGCCTGACGAAGTATTCTGGCGGGAACCAGGCGCAAAGGATACTTGTTCTGATTGATCAATTGAGATACCGCCGCAGCTTCTGTACAAGAATGGCGCCTGCTGCGATCTTCAGCGCGTCACCGGGCAGGAAAGGGATCACGCACATGCCCAGAGAAGCGGCGACCCCGGTATGGGTGGAGACGATGAACCAGATGGTCCCCAGCAGATAGCAGGCCAGCAGACCGATGATCATGGCGATCACACAGATCAGGAGCTGGCGCCCCCGGGACTGGTCGATCCTGCTTCTGCGATCCTGCAGCCCTGCGTCCACGATCAGCCCGACCAAAAAGGCTGCTGCGATATATCCGATGATATAGCCGCCCGTGGGTCCGGCCAGGACGCTGAGCCCGCCCCGGAACTCGGCGAAAACGGGGATGCCCACCGCGCCCAGCAGCACATAGACTGCCAGACTGATGGTCCCGTATTTTTTCCCCAGCAGACCGCCGGCCAGAAACACGCCCAGTGTAGCCAGATTGACCGGCACCGGTGTGAATCCCAGCGGAATGGAAATAAATGAACAAATGGCCATCAGCGCGGCGAACAATCCGCACAGGGCCATATACGTTGTTTTGGAATATTTCATTTGTCTTGTCCCGGACACCATTTCTGTACCTGCCCCAAACCGTAAACTTCTCTCAGCAATTGTAAACGTTCATCACTTCGGATTGTAAACCTCCGTTGCCTGTTTGTCAACCCGTGCTGCAAGTTTGTTAACCCAGGGGGCCTCCGGGCAGAATCATCATGCGTTCATTGCCTGGCTGTAGCGCAGATACTGTTCTCCCACCTTCTCTTCTTCCCACTGCTGGCTGACACGATATCCCATGGGACTGAAGATCACTTCACAGAGCAGTTCCATCACCGCGCCGGTCAGGGAGCAGAAGAAGACCTGTGTCCAGCTCCATCCGAAGAAATGCAGGGAAACCACCGTGGCAAACACGAAATTATCCACGAACTGGGCCAGTCCGGTGGACACGAAAGAACGAACGGCAAAAGCTTTGTAACCCCCAAAGTTCAGCCGCTTGGCGATGCCCTGGTTGATGGCGGAGTTGCAGACGGCCGCGCAGACCATGGCCAGACTGCTGCCCAGAACCACGAACCAGCTTCCGCCGATGGTGGCGTTCAGCGCGTTGTTTACATCCATGCTGCCGGTGGAGTAGAATTCACCCCACATGCCGGGGCTCAGGGACATCAGCTTGAACACGCCGCAGGCCGCCAGATTGATCACCATGGCCAGAATGGATACCTTGGCCGCGGGCTTGGGGCCGAACCGTTTACAGATCATATCCATGCACAGAAAACTGATCCAGCTCAGGACAAAACCGCAGTCCAGAGCCAGATACTGTGTCGAAAACAGTTCCTTGTTTGCCAGAAGGTTCATCATGATAACGCTCACGATGAACAGAGAAATAACCAGACTGGGGATATTCCGCAGCAGGATGCGGTAATCCTCCAGCTCACGCTTGATCAGATTCATTGAATTGTCTCTCCTTTGGTTTTAATATTTTAAAAGCAGGATATCGGACCCGAACTGCTTTAGACGAAAAAAACGTCCGGAAAAGATTATATCATCTTTCCGGACGTTGTCAATGCAGCGATCGTTTCTATTCGATTGTTCCTACGCGGTGCCCAGGATCCGCTTCACGCTTTTTTTGTCTGTCCTTTTCGGCGGATCTCACCATGGATGCTCTGACCACACCCGCCGGATCTGTGACCAGGAGTCTGACCACCCAGATGACCAGGGCCAGGGCCACCACTGACAGACCGAGGAAAGCGTCATTCAGCATGTCTGAAGGCGCCGGCGTGAAGAAGTCCGCCCCCTCCTGTACATACTCGAAGATGGCATCCACCAGCCACATCAGAGACGCGCCCCAGAACATGAAGAGCAGGATCCCCAGCTGCAGATCGTCATTCCGCCGCGTATACCATTTCACAGTCGCGATCACAGCCGCGAAGACAGTTATCAGCAGTGTCATGATACCGCCTCCTTTATTATGCTTTCGTTTCCGCGGAAATGGTCTCCGGCGATCTTGCCATGATCATATCCGATACCTTCCACATCACGAGCCAGGTCAGTGTGATGATCGCAGCCATGGCTACGCCCACGGTCGCCATCTCACCAAACATCTCTGAGGCATCCGCCGGATCAGACATTGCCGTCAGGAATGGGAACCAGGGAACGATTTCTCCGTGCCACACGTGTTCGAAGGCCAGCAGCACCGCGCCGCCCCAGAGCATGTGGCTCAGCCACTTCAGCTTCCTGCTCATGGGGATCTTCTTCAGCGCCGGTTCCGGTTCGCCTTTTTCGATCCTCGCCTGTTCAACCTTTTCTTCGTGCTTTTCAAGGCCTGTCACCACAACAGCCTCAGCCGCGCTTACCAAAAAACATGCCATAATAATTCTCCTTGATTATTGCGCTTTGTACCTTGCTGATTTCCCGTTTCCGCTATTTTATCAGATATGCCGCCGTTCATGCAAGATGTCTTGTCCGAAGGCCGCTGAATCATGTCCGAAGGCTATTTGATAATGACCTTGGTCCCTTCGGTCACATTCTTATAGATCCACTCCGCGTTGGCCAGGGACAGGCGGATGCACCCATCCGAGATGTTCTGGCCCAGGCGTCCGTCATAGACCTTGACATGGGCCGGCTTCTTTGTCTCCGCGTCCGTGTAGTACAGGATGCTCTGGAACTGCAGGCTCCCGTAAAAATGCGTGTTGTACCACCAGTTCACCGTCTGCTTGGAATTCACCTGGACCTCGTCCTTGCTGCCGATGGTGAAGCTCCCCTTGGGTGTGGGCGTGGATTTTGCCCCTACGGAACAGGTCATGGTGGAATAGTGCTTCCAGTTGCCCTTGCTGCCGGTGTAGACTCTGACGTAATGATCCGCCCGTTTCACATACAGCAGCTTATCGGTCTTGCTGCTGTACTTCTGCACCGCTCTGTCGGTGTCGTCGCCCAGGGTCTTCAGATAGGCCCCGCTGGCGGTGTCAAAGACATACCAGGTGCTGCCGATCTTCACGGTCCCGGAGGCGATGCGTCCCTTGCCGTAGCAGTAGCGTTTCTTCTTGTCCGCTCCGGTGAACCAGCCTTTGCTCTTCTGCGCCTTCCCGTCGGGATCGAAATAATAGAGTTCTTCGTTGTACTGGATGACGCCCTTCTTCATGACGCCGTTGTCATTGAAGAAATAGCGGTCCCCGTCGATGGCATGCAGGCCTGTAAGGGCCGCGCCCTTGTATGTCCCGTCGGGCCGCAGGTAAAACTTCTTTCCGTTCCGCTTCAGCCAGCCGGTCTTCATCCTGCCGCTCTTCTTGAAGAAGTATCTGTACTTGCCTTCCCTGAGGAACCCGCCAGCCTTTGCCTGACCGTTGGCCTGGAAGTAATAGGTGGCGATCTTCCCGGTGCCGTCGTCGTGATCCCTGAGCCAGCCGGTGTGCATGACCCCCAGCCGCTGTCCGGGATCGCCCGGGGTGGTTCCCGGGGTCAGCTCCGTCTCATCGAAATAGTATTTCGCCCCGTTGATGTTCCTGAAGCCCCACTGAAGCAGGCCCATGGCGTCAAAGAAGTAGGTGCTGGCGCCGAAGCTCTGGAATCCCAGGAGGGCAGTCCCGTTCTGGTAGTAGAGCCAGTTCTGTCCGTTGGCTGTCCAGCCGGCGGGCGTGGTCACGGTGGTGGGGTCCGTCTCCGCAGGCTCTGCAAAAGCTGGTGTTTGCCCGGCCGCAGCCGTTGCATCGTCTATTGCCGATACGCTCTCAGCAGCGAAAGAAGCCGCCGGGACCATGGTCAGGATCATGCAGATGACTGCCAGTATTGATATATATCTTTTCATATTGCCTGTCTCCTTGAATGCATCTATTATATCAATCTCCATCGCCGCAGGCAACTGCGGGGATCGGTTCGTTCA
>CAMNJK010000093.1 GCA_946541435.1 uncultured Bacillota bacterium | reverse complement strand
CCGGGAGATCGCCGGCATCGTCACAGAGAAAGGGATCCTGCCGATCCGGGCCCTCAATGAAGCCCGGGGAACGGCCTACAGCGAGACCCTGTTCCCGCTCATTCAGACCGGGCAGATCAGAGAGCTTACGGACTGGTACAGGGAGGCCGGAGAACAGATCTGCGAAGGCATGTCCGGCATCGTCCCATATGAAGAGGTCGTTTACGGACCTCTCTACCGGAATCCCAGGCGGATCTTCGGCATCGGCCTCAACTATACGGATCATGCGGGAGATATCGGGGACGCTGCGCCTCAGGGATTTCCCGGCAGTTTCTTCAAGATGGCGGACACCATGATCGGTCCGGGAGATGAGATCCGGCTGCCCGATCTCCGGGAGGCCTGCAGGACCACTGCCGAGGCGGAGCTGGGAATCATCCTGGGCAGAGACTGCCGCGACGTCAGTGAAGAAAACTGGCTGGATGTGGTGGCGGGTTACACCACCATTCTGGACATGACCGAGGAAAGCATCCTCAAAGGCAATGAATATCTGGAAGGCAATCCCCGCTATCTCACCATCGTCAAGAACTTCCCCACATTCTTCTCCTTCGGGCCCCAGCTGGTGACCCCGGATGAAGTGCCGGATGTGCTGAAGCTGGAGGTCCAGAGCGTCCGCAATGGCCGGGTCTGCGCGAAGAATGTGGTGGCCAACATGACGCACAGACCCGCGCGTCTGGTATCCCTCCACAGCAGCATCCAGGGCTGGTTTGCGGGGGATGTGCTCTCCACCGGAACGCCCCGGGCCTTCGAGATCAGGGATGGTGACACTGCAGAATGCCGTATCACAGGACCGGCCAGCTTTTGCATGGAGCCCCTGGTCAACCCGGTCATCGATCCCGGCGCCCGGAAAACATGATGAAAACACGCCCGGATGTCATGCGTTCGCCCGGGGTCTTCCTGTGCTATAATGGGAAAATCGGGGCAAAAAAGCAGACAGTAATCTATCAGATATAGTATTTCTGTCATCATGGAAAGGGACAATAAAAATGATTTGGTACGAAGAAGCTGTTTTTTATCATATTTACCCGTTGGGTCTTCTGGGGGCGCCGGAGCACAATGACCATGAAGCGCCGGTGCACAGACTGGAGGAGCTGAAGGAATGGATCCTTCACATGAAGGACTGCGGTTTTACAGCCATTTATCTTGGGCCATGCTTTTCCTCAGGGTCACACGGTTATGACACCTCAGACTATCGGATGGTAGATGAGAGGCTGGGAGACAACGATGACCTGAAAGAGTTTGTCCGTCTCTGCCATGAGGAGGGAATCCGCGTCATTCTTGACGGGGTCTTCAACCACACGGGACGTGAGTTCTTCGCTTTTCGGGATCTGAAGGAGAACAGAGAAGGCAGCCGGTACAAAAGCTGGTATTGCAACGTGAACTTCCGGGGGAACAACAGCTACGGCGACGGATTTTCCTACGATAACTGGGGCGGTCACGACCTCCTTCCCAAACTCAACCTGCAGGAACAGGAAGTAAGACGCTATCATTTTGACACCGTCCGTTTCTGGGTATCTGAGTTCGACATTGACGGATTGCGGCTGGATGCCGCTGATGTTCTGGACCCGGGGTTCATGCGGGAGCTGCGGAGCCTTACCGACAGTCTGAAGGACGACTTCTGGCTGATGGGCGAGGTGATACACGGGGAATACGGTCGCTGGGTCAATGAAAGCATGCTGCATTCCGTCACGAATTACGCGCTGCACAAGGCGCTTTACAGCGCCCATAACGATCACAACTATTTTGAAATCGCGCATACCATTCGCCGCCAGAGAGACATGGGGCTGGGCGACAGCGTCCATCTCTACAATTTCGTGGATAATCATGATACCGAACGAATCATGACAAAGCTCCATGACAAGGACCACTTCCTGCCCGTGCATGTGCTCTTGTATACCCTGCCGGGGATCCCATCGGTCTATTATGGATCGGAGTTCGGACTGGAGGGGAAAAAAGAATGGGGCACTGATGCATCGCTCCGCCCAGCCCTGTCCCTTGCGGACCTCAGCCGGCAGGACGATCCCCGACTTCAGCTCATCCGGACGCTGGGCGCTCTTTATAAAGAAGAAGATGAGCTCTGGTCCGGCGAATACCGGGAGATAGATCTTACGACCACAAAATATGCTTTCCTGCGGGGAGACCTGCTGATCACAGTCACAAACAGCAATCAGGAAGAGAACTTCGACCTTGATCTGAAGGCTTCCTATATCGGGGCGCTCCATGGGAAGAGAATCTCCCCGGACAATGGGAGACTTAAATTCACGCTGGAAGGAAACAGCGCTGAGATATGGATCCCGGCTTCAGAAGAACACCCGGCTTCAGAAGAACAAAAACTCCAGTCCGCCGCGGCAATGGGAAAGAATCCGGAAGATTCAGGCGGGGAAAGCATCGGAGAAGAAGAGACCCTTCCCCAGCCGAGAAGGAGCGTCGCCTTCATTGGCTCGGAATGCTATCCCTTCGTGAAGACCGGCGGCCTCGGTGATGTCATGTACGCACTGCCCAGGGCGCTGGCATCTCTGAATTGCGACGTGAAGGTGATCATTCCCCGCTATCACTGCATCCCATGGGAATACCAGGAGAAGATGGTCTACCGCGGATCCTTCAGCATGGATCTGTGCGCGGACGGCAGGTCATATTACGTAGGCATCATGGAGTATGTCTGGGATGGCGTGGTCTATGATTTCATTGATAACAATGACTTCTTTGCAAACGGCGATCCTTACCTGAATCTTGTGGATGATATTCCGCGGTATTGCTATTTCTGCAAGGCGGCTCTGGCAGCGCTGAACTACATGGACTGGGTGCCGGACATCATTCACTGCCATGACTGGCAGGCCAGTCTTGTTCCTGTATTACTTCGCACACAGTTCGCCAATACGGGGATCAAGGATGCCAAAACGATCCTTACAATACACAACCTGCGATTCCAGGGGGTATATAACATCCCCACACTGCGCTACTGGACCAACCTGCCTGAATACCTCTTCAACAAAGACGTGTTCAAGACAGGCTATGAAGATGCCAACATGCTCAAGGGCGGTCTGACCTATACCGATATCATCACCACAGTGAGCAGAACATACGCGGAAGAGATCAAGACGCCATTCTTCGGGGAGAACCTGGATGCGCACCTGCGGTACCATTCAGGGAAGCTGCGCGGGATCGTAAACGGCATCGATACCGCGCAGTGGGATCCGGCCAATGATAAAAGACTGGCGGAAACTTACGATATCAGTAATGTGCTCGTTAAGAAAAAAGCCAATAAGCGGGCCCTGCAGCAGGAGCTGGGTCTGGAAGCCGATGACGGCAAATTCGTGATCGGTCTCATTTCCCGCCTGACGGATCAGAAGGGGCTGGATCTGGTCAATGAGATCCTGCCGTCACTGATCGACGGCAACACCCAGATCGTTGTGCTGGGAACGGGCGATGCCCGCTATGAAGATTCATTCCGCCGGTTTGAGAATGCCTTCAGAGGGACCGTCTGCTCCTGTATCATGTATGACGAGGGCAGGGCGCACAGGATCTACGCGGGCGCCGATGCCCTGCTGGTGCCCTCCCTGTTTGAACCGTGCGGACTGACGCAGCTGATCGCCATGCGGTACGGGACCGTTCCTGTTGTTCGTGAGACTGGAGGACTGAAAGACACGGTAGAGCCGTATAATCAGTTCGCAAATGAGGGGAACGGATTCACCTTTGACAGATACGAGTCGGGCCTCCTGTACGATGCTGTCAACCGGGCGAAGACGCTGTTCTTTACCGACCGGCGGCATTGGGATGAAATGGTTCTCAGAGACATGGCCAGGGATGTGTCCTGGCAGGCTTCGGCGGAACAGTACAGGGCTCTGTATCTTGAACTGAAACCGTGAACCTGCTTTTCCCGGCATCCGGTAAAGGAAACGGCGTTCTTCAGTTGACATGACTCCCGGGTCTTTAGTATAATCCGAAATTGAGCGACAGTTTTCCGGAGCATCGATGCAAAGGCTGGAAAATCCCGGCCGCGGGAAAACCTGTCAGCAGCACTGTTATGAAATCAGGAGAAAAGCAATAATATGACGCAGAACAACACTACGCCGGAAACCGGCGGAAACAAAATGACAACCATTCGTCTGGCAAAAATGGCCATGCTGGTGGCCATGTCCATCGTCCTCGTGGCGTTGGTCCACTTCCCCATATTCCCGGCAGTGGCCTTCCTGGAATATGATCCGGCGGACATTCCGATCCTGATCGGCACCTTCGCCTTCGGTCCCCTGGCGGGCTTCATCCTGACGGTGGTCACTTCCGTGATCCAGGGTGTGACGGTCAGCGCGGCCAGCGGCGTCTACGGGATCCTGATGCATATTATCGCCACCAGCGCCCTGGTCATCGTTGCCGGCGTCATCTACCGGAGACACAAGACCAGAAAGACTGCCCTGATCGGCGTTCTCTGCGGCATCGCCGCCATGGCCATCGTCATGATCGGCGCCAATCTGGTGATCACCCCCATCTTCATGGGCGTGCCCAGAAGCGCAGTGTGGCAGCTGATGCCCTTTATCGTCGCCTTCAATATCATCAAGGCCGGCATCAACGGCCTGGTCACCTTCCTGGTCTACAAGAGGATCTCCGGATTCCTGCACAGATAGGGAAGGGGAAGGCGCCTGCAGGCGGCAGGAAACCAGGTACAGGAAAATCAAAGACTCCGGAAGGACATGATCTTTCCGGAGCCTTTTTTTTACATTTCTGCAGCGGTGGTTACTTCCCCGAGACCTTCTTATAGGCAGCATCATAGAGCGTCTTCGAGATCTCCCCCTGGTCGATCTTTCGCTCTACGCAGAGCTGCAGGGCTTCGATCATGATGGAGAGCTGTTCCAGGGTATACTGGGCCTGGGCCAGGTCCTCCACCTCCGTGTCATCGATGGCTTCATCGGCGGTGATCTTGACAAGGAGCTTTTCGATGTCCCGGGTCTCATAGATGGAGGCCATGAGGCGGAGAATGATGCCCGGAAGCTCCGTGTCCGGGATCCGGGGAACATAGAGCTGACCGATCTCGCAGTCCCGGCTGCAGTAATAATTACAGAGTTCCGGCGCCTTGTACACATCGGACATGATCAGGACGTCCTGAGGATTGGGAAGCTGCTTCTCGTTTTCGATCCGCTCCAGCTTGTCGTCGGAGATGCCAAGCTGCTCCGCGGCGTACTCTCTGGACCAGCCCAGTTCCTTTCTCTTTGCCAGATAAAGAGTCGTATTTTCCTTTGCTTCAGACATAGCGTACCTCGATTCCGCAGATTTATCGGTAAACAGGAGGGGTGATCCGCACTTCCTGCGATGTTTTCCCGGTAAAAGAAATTATATCATATACGCACAGGATAATTAATAAAGATTAAGCAGCGGAACGACCGCAGGAAAGAGGGGTATATAAAATGTATCAGAACAATTCAAGGACTTTGGCGGTGGTTTCCTACATCACCTGGATCGGATGGATCATCGCATTTCTGCTCAGAGATAAAAGGGACGCCTTCGTCGCCCATCACATGAATCAGGCGCTCCTGATCAACCTGGTGAAGATCGTCGGCAGCCTGTGCGCGTTCCTGCCGCACATCGGAGAAGCCGCCTCCGGCGTTGTGGGCTTCGCGGCCCTGGTGCTGATGGTCATGGGCATCTACAGAGCTGTGAACTGGCGGACAGACCCGCTGCCCGTCATCGGCGAAATAAACTTATTCTAAAAAAGCAAACACACACCTCCTGATAAGTATAGATGATGATAATGAGTGAAAAATGGCGGCCACCTTCGCCATTTTTTCACGTACCGGGACGAGTCATTGAAAAACCTGCGAAATCCTGTTATCATGTCATTCTACGGGGAACAAGCATTAAGTAACAGAGGGGTAGATCGGGATGAAAAGAACAGCGGCATATATCATCATGGCTCTCCTGGCCCTGCTTCTGCTCGCGGGGTGCGGGTCAATGATTTCGGCAGAAGACGGGGAAACCGCCGAAACCACAGGCGGGACCGCCGGGGAGGAAATCAATCTCCGGGACATCTACGGCGGGGGATATCAGTATCTCTTCACCTACAAGGGGGAGGACTACACCGCCATCTATTCCTATGACAACTGGTGCATCTATGATTCCTATAAGATCACCAGCGGACGGGCCATGAAAAAGATCTGCCAGGCCCTGATCGATGAACATCCCATCCACGGCAGCGATTACGAATCCTTCCGGACCGCGGACGATATGGTATATGAATGGAAGCAGCACAACATCGCCCAT
>CAMNJK010000092.1 GCA_946541435.1 uncultured Bacillota bacterium | reverse complement strand
GATTTGCAGGTAAAACACCAGCATTGAGAAAAGTGAGGGGAAAACGGATTCAGGAAACACCAGACCCTGATCGGATGCTGTTACGCTATCTGTCCTGTCTGTCTGACGCAGGCGCGACACGGTATATATTCCGCGGCAGAGCACTGTCGACCGCATAGCGAATGGAAAGCATGGGATACTTTGCGGCGAAGTATTTTTTGTTGCAGCCGCTGTGGCCGATCATGTTGGAAAAGGATTCACCGCAGCAGGTGAAGGTGACAGTGGATGGTGGTGGCGCTGCAGCTCGATCCGTCAGCAGCTGCATCAGTTCCCGCTCCAGATCTTCCCGGGCGATCTCTCCTTCCACCAGCTGGCGGAAGGCGGGGTGGTAGCTGTGGCCAAGGACCGCGCTGTCAGAAGTGCTGCTTGAGGTGCTGTCAGAAGTGCTGCTTGAGCCGCTGTCAGATGTGTTATCCGAGATGAGATCGGTGCTCTTCAGACCCACCCGCAGGATGGTGATGCCAGCATCGTCCAGGATACGGTACATGTCCTTGGTGATGCTGACGGCTTCTTCCGTGGACAGGGGATGGTAAGCCCCGCGGGCGTACATCCGGGCCAGCTCCGTATCGTTGAGCACCACCGTGGGATAGAGCCGGGCCAGGGAGGGTCCGATGGACACGGTCTTCTGGGCGGAAGCGATGCACTTCTCCCGGCTGTCCAAAGGCAGGCCGATCATGAGCTGGATGCCCAGCTCGAACCCGAAGTTTTGGATCAGTTCACAGGCCTGATAGATATCGTCAACGGTATGTCCGCGGCGGGATGCCCGGAGCACCTCCGGGTCGAAGGACTGCACGCCCAGTTCAATGACGTCCGTTCCGTACTGTTTCAGCTGGTCCAGGATGGGAATACTGATATAGTCCGGCCGGGTGGACAGGTGGATCTTGTCGATGCGGCCGTCATCCTTGTATTCTTTGAGAACCGCCAGAAAAGCAGCCTGTTCCTCCATGGGAAGGCCCGTAAAACTGCCCCCGTAGAAGGCGGCTTCGATGGTTTCCAGATCCCGTTGCTGCATGGTGGAAAGCCAGGTGTCCAGGATCCGGCGGACGTCCGCCGGGGTCACATCCGGCTGCCGGGCTGTGATGGCATTCTGATTGCAGAATACACAGGCGTGTCCGCAGCCCCGGTGGGGTATGAAGATGGGGATGATGGCGTGCTTTTTCATAAAAACATTATATCACAGCAGAACGCTGAACTGTGGTAAAATGAAAGCACAGTTAACGACATCAGAGACAGGGGCAGATCATGAGCTGGACACATACACAGAAGATCCTGGCGCAGAACGTGCGCGGAGAAACCAAGAAACGGAAGGGATCCGGAAGAACCCGCCGCAGGAAGTGGCTGGTGCTACCCGCTTTGCTTCTGGCTGTGATCACCATGGGCATCGTCATCACCGTCATCCACTATTATACCGCAGAGGCTTACCTGGTTTTGCAGGGTGAGGAGCACATGACCGTGGGCAAGCACGGGGTCTTTGAGGATCCCGGTGTGCTGGCCATGCGGGGCGGACGGGATGTATCGGACAAGGTGGAGGTGTCGTCGAATCTGGATCTGACTACACCCGGAGAGTATGAGATCACCTATGAGTCCGGCAATTTCGTCGTGCAGCGTACCGTGACGGTGCTGGACCGCATGCTTCCGAAACTGAAGCTGAAGGGGAGCAAAAACCAGGAACTTCTTCTGGGGGAAACCTTTGAGGAGCCGGGATACAAAGCCAAAGCGGATGACGGGACCAGCCTGACGGATCGGGTACAGGTGACCTGCCAGCTTTTGGGCGATCAGGATGCAGGTTCGGTGCAGGATTCAGAATCCGTGCAGGCATCCGGCAGCGGCAGGACGCTGCTGCGCCGGGCAGGGACTTATGAGGTGGTCTATACGGTGGCGGACGATGAGGGACATGTGAGCCGCCGCAGCCGGACGGTGACCGTACAGCCAAATACAGATTACGGGGCGGTTGGTCTCCCCATCTGCATGTACCATTATGTGTACGATGAGAATGATCCGCCGGCGGACGTCAACGCCCGGTACAAGAACTATATCAGCCAGCAGGATCTGATCGAAGAGATGAACTGGCTCAACGATGAGGGCTACTATTATCCCACCTGGAAGGAAGTGCGGGACTATGTGGACGGAAAGCTCCTCCTGCCGGAGAAGAGCATCGTGCTGACCTTTGACGACGGGGAGCAGTATACTCTGGAGCACCTGCTGCCGGTGATCGAACAGACCCATGTGCCGGTGACCAGCTTCCTGATCACGGTGCACAGCGGCGAGCGTAAGGTCAAGGAATTCAGGAGCGACTATCTGACGTTTGAGTCCCATACCCACGACATGCACCGGGGCGGCGGTTCAGCGGATTACCGCGGGATCCTGCCGGTGATCGATTACGCCACGGGCCTGGCGGACCTGCAGAAATCCACGGAGATCTGCGGCAGCTCCGACGCCTTCGCGTATCCTTATGGAGACAACAACGCCAATACCCATGCCATGCTGGAGGCTGCGGGCTTCCTCTGCGGCGTCACCACCCAGTGGGGCAAGGCTTATCCGGGCATGGACCCCCTGGTGCTGCCCCGCGTCCGGATGTGGCAGGACCAGACCATGAACTATTTTATGACCAATGTCTCACCGCCGGCAGGGGCCGGACAGTGAGGGGTTGGATCTCCCAAGAGCTCTCTCATGACGAGAGCTTTTTTGTATCTTCATTCATATAAGGTCCGGACCTTCACAAATGTCGACAACCTGGCCAAACCCGGAACCACGATCAAAGTATACGGAAAGTGGTCCAACAAAAAGAAAGTCAAGATCAAGAAATAAGACGATCAGGAAGCATAGAGAAATCCTGACCTCTAAATGAAACGAAACGACTGCCGCATCAGAGCGAGAATCTGGTGCGGCAGTCGTTCTTTTGTGGATAGGGTGGATCTGTCCTAATCAGTCGAAGTCAAGTCCAGAACCATGTGCAAACAATTTTTCTCTGTGAATGCCGATAATTGTTTGCCACCAAACAATTACAGCGCATTTGGCCGTGTTTTTGTTTCTCATCTGGTGGCATTGAGGCCTTCAAAGATGTAAACATGGCGAATATATAACAATATTTGGAAGGGATCATCCTGCCTGGATGATTTCAGCCGAATGTTTGTCCCAAATTTTTAGCTCCATCCCCTGAATTTGTTTACTGCTAAACAATTTCCGCTGATTATGGCTGGAAATTGTTTGCGCGGCAGCCCGCAGTCCTGTTCCAACCATTGAAACATCGCCCGTCCCAATCTCAGGAACCCCTTGCCAGAAGAATAGATTCGTAATAAAATAATACGGATATGCTGAACAGCCCTGTTTCCGCGAAACGGGGAGTAGGAGAACAGCAGTCAGAAGGATGGAAACACTATGGTCCACATCGGCAACAGCTGGGACGAGGTCCTGAAAGGCGAATTCGATCAGGAGTATTACCTGCAGCTGCGGGAATTTCTGAAGGTAGAGTACGGCAGCCGGATCATCTATCCGGACATGTACGACATCTTCAATGCCCTGAAATACACGCCCTACGAGAAGGTCCGGGCGGTGATCCTGGGACAGGATCCCTATCATGAACCCGGGCAGGCCCACGGGCTCTGTTTCAGTGTGCAGAAGGGCGTACAGCCGCCGCCGTCTCTGGTGAACATCTTTAAGGAACTGCAGGCGGATCTGGGGATCGCGCCCCCGTCCCACGGCTGTCTTGAGAGCTGGGCGAAGAACGGCGTGCTCCTGCTCAATACGGTGCTGACCGTGCGGGCCCACGCGGCCCACTCCCACAAGGGCAAAGGCTGGGAGATCTTCACGGACCATGTGATCCAGAAGCTGAACGAGCGGCAGGAGCCCATGGTGTTCATCCTCTGGGGCAAACCCGCCAAGGCCAAGGCCCAGCTGATCACGAATCCCAACCACGCCATCATCACCGGCGCGCATCCCAGTCCCCTGTCCGCACATTACGGATTCTGGGGCGGCAGGTATTTTTCCCGCGCCAATGAGTTCCTGGCTGCCCACGGGCAGGAGCCCATCGACTGGAGGATCCCCGAGTGAAACTGCTTCTCTTGTACTGGGCATTCCTGATCGCGGGTTACATCCTGGGCGCCAGGATACGCAAAGCAGGGAAGACCATGGGTCCGCTGCCGACATTCATGCTGGTCACCGTCTACTGTCTGTGCTTCTGCATGGGCATGCGGATGGGGGTCAACGAACAGGTCACATCGAACCTGGGCGTCATCGGCCTGAAGTCCTTGGCCATCACCATATTCTGCGTGGCCGGCAGCATGCTGTCCATGTTCGGCCTGCGAAAGATCTTCCGCATGGACCGGTATGGGAATCTCCTGCAAAGGCAGGCGGGTTCCAGGCTTCCTTCTGCGGCAGAAGAACCTGCTGATCCGGAGCACGCGCCCGGACCGGAAGCAGGAGATAAAGACAGTTCCTCGGACATCCGCAGCACAGTGATCCTGCTGTCGGTGGTGATCATCGGCATGATCATCGGCGCATTCCTACTGGCTCCCCGGGGGGACATGTTCCTGCAGTGGTTTGACGGATCCAGCAATCTGGCCATGATCATCCTGCTCTGCATCCTCATGACCCTGGTGGGTCTGGATATGGGAAGCTCCGGAGAGGTGATCAAAAACATTCGAAGCGCGGGATGCAGGGTGCTGGCATTTCCGGTGGCCTCCATGGTGGGAACCATGGCGCTGGGGATCGCGGTCTGTCTGCTGCTTGGCTTTACCCTGCGGGAGAGCGCGGCCATTCCCATCGGTTTCGGATGGTACAGCTACGCGCCTGTGGTCATTGCGAACGCGGGGCAGCAGTACATCGTAGCCAGCGCGGTATCCTTCATGCACAACGTGATCCGGGAAGTCTCCGGCATCGTGCTGATCCCGTTGGCCGCCCGCAAGATCGGCTATCTGGAGGCGGCCAGCATTCCGGGCATCGCCGCCATGGACGTGTGTATCCCCATCGTGGGGCGGTCCTGCCGGCCGGATACCGTGATCTATTCCTTCGCTATCGGCGCCATCATGTGCGCGGTCACTTCCGTGGGGGTGCCGCTGATCATGGGGATATAGGCACCGACCGCATCGGATGTCAGGCACCGGCCAGCTTTTGTATAAAAACTTCAACAGGAGATAAGATAAATGAGCAAACACGAAAAAATCATCAACATTGCAGTGATCGCCCACGTCGACGCGGGCAAGTCCACCCTGGTGGACGCATTCCTGAACCAGAGCGGTGTGTTCCGTGAGAACCAGCAGGTGGTGGACTGCGTCATGGACAGCGACGACATCGAGCGGGAGCGCGGCATCACCATCTATTCCAAGAACTGTTCCGTCATGCACGGCGACACCAAGATCAACATCGTGGACACACCGGGACACGCGGACTTTTCATCGGAGGTAGAGCGGATCATCAAGACCGTGGATACGGTCATCCTGCTGGTGGACTCCAGCGAGGGCCCCATGCCCCAGACCCGGTTCGTCCTGAAAAAGTCCCTGGAGCAGGGGCTGAACCCCATCCTGCTGATCAACAAGATCGACAAGAAGGACGCCCGGATCGACGAAGTCGTGGACGAAGTCTATGAACTTTTCATGGATCTGGATGCCAGCGACGAGCAGCTGGATTTCCCCATCCTTTACGGCATCGCCCGCCAGGGCATCGTGGTGCGGGATCCTGCGGACTGCGCGGGACTGGAAGTCCAGCAGGGAGAGCAGAAGATCAAGAAATCCGCCAAGGGCATGAACGGCCTGGATATCACGCCACTCTTCGAGACCATCATCGAACACTGCCAGCCCTATCCGGACAAGGACGAGGAGCCTCTGCAGCTGCAGATCTCCGCGCTGGCATACGATGATTACATCGGCAGACTGGGCATCGGCCGGATCACCAGCGGTACGCTCCGGGAAGCCCAGACCGTCAGCGTCACGGGTGAAGACCTGCAGCCCAGAGACCGGAAGGTCAATCAGGTCTTTGTTTACCGGGGTCTCAAGCGGATGCCGGTGGAGGAAGCCCGGTCCGGCGACATCGTGGTGGTATCCGGTATTTCGGATATCTCCATCGGCGAGACCATCTGCGCCCAGGGCCATTCCGACCCGCTGCCCATGATCTCCATCGAGGAGCCGACCCTGTCCATGTACTTCATGGTCAACAAATCACCTTTCGCGGGCAAGGTAGGAAAATTCGTCACCTCCCGTCATATCCGGGAGCGTCTGAAAAAGGAATTGGAGGTCAACGTAGGACTCCGGGTGGAAGAGACGGATTCCACGGACAGCTTCAAGGTCTCCGGCAGAGGCGAACTGCACCTGTCCATCCTGATCGAGAATATGCGGCGGGAAGGCTATGAGCTGGCGGTCTCCAAGCCGGAAGTCATCATGAGAAAAGATGAAAAGGGCAGGTCTCTGGAGCCTTATGAAGAGGTGGTCATCGATGTGCCGGATGAGTACTCTGGATCCGTCATCTCCAAGCTGAACATCCGCAAGGGCGTGATGCAGCAGATGAGGAGCGAGAACG
>CAMNJK010000091.1 GCA_946541435.1 uncultured Bacillota bacterium | reverse complement strand
CAAGTGTCATATCACTCATACTGGCGATAACCTCCTTAATAGTGCATTCAGGCGTTGACGCGCCCGCCGCTATTCCTATTCTATTACATTTCTCAAGCCGTTTCAACGGTAAATCATCAATATTTTCCACAAAATACGTCTCCTGACATATTTTTTTTGCGATTTCATAGAGCTTGTGGGTATTGGAGGAATTCCGTCCCCCGATGACCAACATGGCGTCGCTGTTCTCCGCCAGTCTGGCCGCGGCTTCCTGGCGGTTGGCCGTGGCGCTGCAGATGGTATTGTGCACCGTCAGATGACCGCCTTTTTTCTCCAGGACTTCCGCGATCTCCTGCAGGGTCTCCTGCCGGATGGTGGTCTGGGCCACAAGAAACAGCTCATCCCCTTCGATGATCTCCGCTTCCCGGGCGTTTCGCACCACGATAGGCTGCGGCCTGCCCTCCCCTCTGTCGCACCAGCCGCTGATCCCCTGGACCTCCGGATGATCCGGATCGCCGGCGATCACCACCTGGCAGCCCGCCGACCGGACCAGGTCGTGGATCCGCAGCACAAAGGGACAGGTGGCGTCGATCAGCTCGATGCCCCGCCGCCGGGCTTCCTCATAGACGGCTCTGCCTTCTCCATGGGAACGGATGATCACCCGTTCTCCCGGCTTCGCCTCCTCCAGGCGGCTGATGATCCGAACCCCTTTTTTCTGCAGGTCCGATGCCACCCGGTCGTTGTGGATCAGAGAGCCCATGGAGCATACCGGCGCCCCCTCCTCCGCTGCCTTCTCCGCTTTCGCGATGGCCCGGCGGACGCCGAAGCAGAAGCCTGCGTGTTCCGCAATGGTGATCTTTTTTTCAGTGGACATATTCCTTCCTCCCTGCTGCGCGAATACCTGCATTGTACAAAAAAAGCGGCGTTTTTGCAAACGCCGCAAGGATTTTTCCGGTCAGTTGATCCGGGATCTTCCATCAGTCGAAGAAGGTCTCTGTCTTCTCCTCCATCAGGTACTTGTTCAGGGTCGCCTCCACATCCAGTTCGTGTTCCGGAAGCGGCGGGTCTTTCTTCTTGCCCACGAAGTACAGGATCAGTCCCAGAACGATCAGGATGGCGCCGCCGATGGCAAGTCCCGTCTGTACCTGGGGGATGCAGTTGCTGAATACATCGTAGTCATCCGGACCCCATTCGCCCCATTCGATCTCATACCATCTCAGCCAGAACTGGCCGAAGAAGGCCATGACACCGGCGCAGAGGGAGAAGACACCGATCCGGACGGTATCCCCCTTGGGGATGCCGAAGCCGTTCACCGGATTGCCTTCAGGATCGGCGACAGAAAGTCCGCCGCAGACCTTACGGAAGATGATATATGCGATGGGACCGCTGCACAGGGCCATGAGGCCGGTGGTCAGGTAGTCCGTGCCGTTGATCAACAGAGCGATGATGGAGATCACAATGGGGAAGCCGCTGTAGAAGATCAGAGCCTTGTTTCCTCCCGGGATCACATAGAGTCCCCTCTTCTTCCGCTCTGCCACCGGCAGCTTATGACGCAGCTTGATGACCGAGATCGGCAGGATGATGTACAGGGCCAGCATGAAGACGACCTCCATGGAGACCAGCGTGGTAAAGTCATTGAATGAAAGAATGAATGTTACCAGGGACAGGGACAGGATACCCACATAAGGTACGCCCCTGTTCTTGCTGACCTTGACCAGGAACTGCGGGCAGAGGTGGTCGTCCGCCAGAACGAAGAATCCTCTGGAGCCGGATGCCAGGTAGGTGTTGAAGATGGCGCACTGTGAAATGATGGCGATCACCAGGAACACATAGCCCCATGCCGTTCCCAGGTTGTTGGTCAGGACAGTGGCATAACCGACGTTGTCGCTGCCGAATCCGCCTTCTGTGGACCACATCTCCCAGCTGCCTTCCGGCAGGCAGGCAAGTCCGCCCAGTGTGGGCAGCACGTATGTCAGCGCTACCAGCGGCATGGCGATCTTCAGTCCCTTGGGGATGACCTGGGGATCCTTGACCTCGCCGGCCATGTTGGAGATGCATTCATATCCGCAGTACATCCAGATGCAGATACAGATGCCGCCGCCGAGACCGTCGATCAGGGTGTAATCCTCCGGCATGAAGGGTTCCACCGGGTTGGTCTGCCAATTGATGAATCCCACGATGGCCACCAGCAGGAATGCCGCGACGATCAGCAGCGAAAGGATGGTACTGACCGTGCCGACCTCCCTGAGGCCCAGCAGATTGACGATGGTGAAGATGGCAATCATGCCGATCTTCAGCGCCAGGTTCGCCGCGGCGGACATGGGGATCATCTGGCTCACATATCCGGAAACCAGCGCCACATAAACACCGTTGGTGATATAGGTGGATACCGTAGCCCACCAGCCTGTCTGGAAACCCCAGAACTCGCCGAAGGCCTCCTTGGCCCAGACATAGACACCGCCTTCCGACGGCATGACCGAGGAACATTCCGCCACGAGACTGCTGATGGGATAAGCCCAGATGAACGGGAAAATACATAATAACAGTAAGGTCATGCCGGGACCCGCTTCAGGAATCATTTCCTCGATTCCAAAAGCTCCCGCCGCGACCAGACAATACAGCATGAAGACGATTCCGGAAACCTTGATGTCGTGTTTCTTCAGACCGGCAACACCCTGTAACTGTTGCTGTTCACTCATCGAAACTCCTCCTTCTCCTATCATAATGATACTGTTATATTCAAATTATCTGCCAATTCTGCATATAATGCTATAGCCGTTTTTTATTATTTCCAGCCGGATTTAGCTAAAAATTGACTATAACAAAGGCAGGCCCAGCCGCGCTGTACCTGCCTTTGCATAACGATTCCGGATGATCCGTACTCTGTTCAATCCTGCCTAGTTCCAGTGGTCTGTCTTCTGCTTCAGCTGGATGCTGGAAGCCTTGAACACCGGGTTCAGGCCCTGGGCCTTCTGCCTGCGGTAATCGTCCAGGCACTTCAGGGCAACACCGCTCAGGATCAGGATTGAAGGCACGTTGGTGACGACCATCAGTCCCTGCATCATGTCCGCGATATCCCATACCAGGCCGGCGGAAGCCACCGCGCCGACGAAGATCAGCAGGGATGCGATGATACGCATGACGATCAGCTCCTTCTTCGTCGCTTCTCTGTTGATGATGAACTCATAGCAGCCCTCGCAGTAGGAGTAGTTTCCGATCAGCGTGGTGAATGCGAAGAACAGCATGGCGATGACGATGAATGTGGGGCCGAAGGGGCCGAAGACGGATGCCAGGGAATCCTGTACATAAGCCGCAGCCTGGGGGCCGTCCTCCAGATTGTAGGCAGCGCCGTCGTTCAGTGTGGACAGGCACATGAATGCAGTGGCTGTACAGATCAGCAGTGTATCGATGAAGACGGACAGCATCTGCACCAGACCCTGCTTGGCCGGATGGGATACGTCCGCTCTGGCCGCAGCGTTGGGCGCGGAGCCCATGCCGGCTTCGTTGGAGTACAGGCCTCTCTTGACACCGTACATGATACAGGAGCCCGCGAATCCGCCGAAGATGGCCTTGAAGTTAAAGGCGCTGGCGAAGATCATGCCGAACATGTGTCCCAGATTTCCGATGTTGAGCACCAGAACGATCAGGGATACCAGTACATACATAACGCCCATGATCGGAACCAGGACCTCGGTGACCTTGATCAGGCGCTTGGCGCCGCCCAGAACGACTGCCCCGAACAGGACCGCCAGGATGATGCCGATGATGGCCGGTGTGGAATGCTCGTTATAGAACCCGTAGACCGCGAATGTGGACTGGGTGTTATAGGCCGCCAGCATATTGTAACCGACCATATAAGTCCCGATGATCAGGATGGAGAAGATCACGCCCAGCCAGCGCTGTCCCAGCGCGTCCCGCATATAGAAGGCCGGGCCGCCCTTGAATGTGCCGTCATCGTCCCTCTTCTTATAGATCTGGGCCAGTGTGGACTCGATAAAGGCGGAAGCGCCGCCGAAGAACGCTGTGATCCACATCCAGAAGATGGCGCCGGGGCCGCCGCAGATGATGGCCGTCGCTACACCGATGATATTTCCGGTACCTACACGGGAGGCGGTGGAAACCATCAGCGCGCCGAAGGAGGATACGCCGCCCTCTTCATGGGGTTTCTCGGTGATCACTTTGCAGGCTTCTTTGAACATGCCGAACTGCATGAACTTGCAGCGGATCGTCAGATAGATTCCGCCCAGGATCAGCAGGAGCGGTACAAACCATGGCTGATACAGCACGTTGCTGACCGCCAGGACTCCTTTATCAATGATATCAAACATAACTTCTTCCTCTCTTTAGTGTGATAACGTATCGCATTGCACATGCGTTTACAGAGTATATCAAAAAAATCACTTTTTTGCAAATCTGTTCTCTCTTTTCCTTCCCCTGCGGGTTTTCCCTTCCCCTTTCGCGGCTGAGGCCGGTCAGTTTTCGGTCCCCAGGATCCGGATGGAGCTGCCCCGGGGGCTTCCGGTGACCCGGATCTTCTGGACGATGCTCTCCTCCAGCCGGCTCACATGGGAAATGATGCCCACCAGATGGTCATCGTCACCGGCCAGACTGCTGAGCACGGTCATGGCCTTGTCCAGAACATCATCGTCCAGGGTGCCGAAGCCCTCATCGATAAAGAGGGTATCCAGCGCCTGTCCCCCCGCATGGCTCCGCACCACGTCGGACAGGCCCAGAGCCAGGGCCAGGGAGACCAGGAAGGACTCTCCGCCGGACAGGGAGGCTGACTCCCGCTGCTGACCGGTATTGCGGTCCAGCACTTCGATGTCCAGCCCCGCCTTGGCGTTCTTCCGGTAGGTCTGCACCTGATGCACCAGCTGGTACTGACCGCCGGAAAGGATCTCCAGCCGGAAATTGGCTTTCTCGATGATTTCCCGGAAGGTGGCGCCCATCACGTACCTGTCGAAGGACAGTTTGCCGCCCTCACCGCTGGATCCGGATGCCAGGGCGGACAGCTTGCGGAGGATGGTCCAGGCGGGCAGGGTCTCCGAAAGCTTCTGTTTCTGTTCTGTTACGATCTCCAGGGTCCTCTCGTGGTTTTCCAGCAAAGTCTGGCGCTCCTTCAGCATGGCTTCCGCTGTTTGTTCTCTTCCCTTGGCGGCATCCAGCTCAACCTGGAGCTCTGCCAGGTCGGCCCTGATCCAGCCCGCGGTCTGCTCTTCCAGTTCGCGGATGCGGTCCCGGGCGCTCTTAAGATCCGACCTGTACTGCTGCTGCCGCTGCAGGGTCTCCGTGAGCCAGCGCTCCGGGTCCGGTCCCCGGTCCAGCAGGTCCAGCAGGTCCTCCGCCGTGAGGGACGGATCGATGTCTCCGCCGCCCACCGTCTCTGCCAGCTTCCGCATGGCTTCCTCTGCCGTATCTGATCCGGCGCCTGCCAGGGCCTGTTGCAGGTCCCCTTCTGTCCGGGCCGCCTGAAGCTCCGCCCCGGGGAGTTTTTCCTTCTCTGTCTCCAGGGCTCCCCTGGTGGTATTGTATTCCTTCTGGGCCTTCTGATCCTCTGCCTGATGGATCCGGATGGAATCCTCGATCCCGGCCCACTCCTGCTCCAGGCCGGAGATCCTCCGGTTCACTTCGTCCGCGCTTTCAAAAGGCAGGCCTTCCCGTTGGACGGCGGTCTCCTTTTCCCGGATCTCCAGTTCCTGACTGTCCTTCCCGATGGTGGTCTCCAGGTTCTGGATCTGCCGGACAAGCTTTTCATATGCCGCGTCCTGCGCCTCAGAATATTCCTTTGCCTGCTCCACCGCTTCCTGGGTGGGCGTCTCCTGGGCGAGATGGGCCAGGTTTTGCTCCTGCCCCCGCCGGATCTCACTGCCGCATACCGGACAGGCTGCCGATTCCTCCGCCGCCAGTTTCCGGCGGATCTCCTCCGCCAGGATCCCGGACTGCCCGTCAAAGAAACGCTGGTACTGCTCTTCGTAATCGGCTCTGGCCCGCAGGGTCTTTTCCCCCTGCGCCACCGCCTGCTTTTGCAGCCGGTCCAGGCTGGTCCTGTTCTTCTCCAGCCGTTCCCTGCGGTCCTGAAGATCCGCTTCAGCTTCCTTCAGCTGATCATAAGCCGGCAGAAGCGCCCGCAGCTTCTGGGCTTCCGCCGCCTTCTGCTGCGCCGCTTCCTTCCGCCCTTCATCTGCCCGGACCCGGGCCTCCGTTTCTTCCCGGCGCTTTTGCTGCCGGTCCAGGGCTTCCGTGTATTCCGCGATGCGGCGGCGCAGGGCCTGCAGTGTCTGATCCGCTTCATGGAACCGTCTGACCGCGGGACGGACCTTGCGGTTCAGCTCTGTTACCAGGTCCGCCTGGACCTGCAGGTCCTCATAGTCACCCTTCTGTCCCCGGAGCTTCTCCAGTGTTTCCCGCTTCTCTGCCAGTTCCTCCAGCAGCAGGTTCCGGGTCTCTGCCTCACCGAGTTTTTTGATCAATGCATCCCGGACTCCTCGGCACCGGTTTCGTTCTTCTGCCGACGCCTGGGATGCCCGCCGGTCTTCCTCCAGAAGGGCCTCCAGGTCTTCCGTCAGCCGGGGGTT
>CAMNJK010000090.1 GCA_946541435.1 uncultured Bacillota bacterium | reverse complement strand
CAGCCCTCCATGCGCGGCGGTGTCAAAACATATGACGGGCAATGTGTTTGCCGTAGGTAAAAAGTAGCGTTTGAGGCGTTGATTTTACTACAGTGACAACAAGAAATATGGTACAATAACCAAAGTATTGTTTCACAGCAGATGAAGACAGCAGAAGAAAGACGGGGTTTTATGAGCAAGGCACTGATCGCAATCGATAACAGCGGATCCTACCGGGTCTGCGCGACCATCACCACGGATCTGGTCCGGGAGGCGGTGAAGATCCACGACTGTACGCCCACGGCGGCGGCCGGTCTGGGGCGCGTCCTGACGGCAGCGGGGATGATGGGGATCCTGATGAAGGATCCGGACAATAAGCTGACCGTGAATTTCAAAGGGGACGGTCCGGCGCAGCAGATCCTGGCGACTGCTTATGGCGATGGACGGGTCAAGGGTTACATCGCGAATCCCTATGTCGACCTTCCGCTGACGGAGGCGGGCAAGCTGGATGTAGGCGGAAGCCTGGGCATCGGCGAGCTTTCCGTGATCCGGGATCTGGGCCTGAAGGAGCCTTACATGGGCACCATCGCCCTGGTGAACGGTGAGATCGCGGAGGATCTGACCGCGTATTTCTTCATCTCGGAGCAGCAGAGTACTTCCGTGGCGCTGGGCGTGAAGGTGGAACGGGACTTTTCCATCGGCGCCGCCGGCGGCATGATCATTCAGATGCTTCCGGACGCCCGGGAGGGGGCGGTGGACGCCCTGGAGGAAATGATCGGCAAGATGGAGCCGGTCACTTCCATCATCAGCCGGCTGCAGGACAATGCAAAGGCTGGGGATGCCGCGTCCGATGCAAAGGCTGGGGATGCTGACGGGAACACTGATCCGGGTTTCAGGCCCCTGTCCGAAGCAGGCCTGGTCCGGGAGATGGTGGAGGAGATCTTCTCCGGCATGCCGGAAGAGTACCAGGTGAAGGTGCTGGAAGAACGGGACATCACATGGCACTGTGACTGCAGCCGCCAGCGGATCGAACAGGCCCTCATGACCATCGGCGTGAAGGATCTGACAGAAATCATTGAAGAAGACGGACAGGCTGAACTGCAGTGTCAGTTCTGTCTGAAGAAATATCATTTTGACAAACCGCAGCTGCAGGCGATCCTGGACAGCATCAGCTGAGGGGCTGCGGAATAGAACCCGACATAAGGAATAGAACCCGACATAAAGAATAGAACCCGGCAAAGTTACGGGGCAAAGGAGCAAGGGACTATGAAAGAGGTAATGATCAGGATCAAGGGCACCCAGGTCACACGGGAGACCGGCGAAGATGAAATGGAATTCATGACAGAAGGCAAGCTGTACCGGCGTGGGAATACCACCTATCTTCTGTATGAGGAATCGGAGCTTTCCGGGGTTCCCGGCTGCAAGACCAGGCTGCGTTTAAGAGACGGTGAGATCCAGATGAAGCGTTTTGGGGAAGGCACCGGGATCGGCAACGAGATCCTGTTTGAACAGGGGAAGCGCTATACGGGGTATTACGATACGCCCTTCGGCCCGATCCCTCTGGAGGTGCTGACCAACCACGTGATCGGCGACATCAGCGAAGACGGGAACGGAAACATCGATATCGATTATGACATCAGCCTCAAGGGATTGATGGAGAGCAGAAACACCCTGAAGATCACGCTGACCTGATCCGCTATGAGGACCCGGCCGGACATTGAACGACCCGCCGGGCGCCGTACACCAACCAAGTTAAAAAAGCGGCCGATGCCGCAGTCAATAGATTTCAGAAGGACATCGATCAGAGATGGGAGGGATGGACCATGCAGAAAAAAATCGGATTCAGTGCGGAAAAGTACATTGAAGAACAGTCAAAATATATCCTGGAGAGGATCAGAAGCGGCGGCAGCCAGCGGCTGTATCTGGAATTCGGCGGCAAGCTGGTCCAGGATAAGCACGCCATGCGGGTCCTCCCGGGCTTTGATGAAAACTCAAAGATCAAGCTTCTGCAGAGTCTCAAGGACCAGGCGGAGATCATCATCTGCGTCTACTCCGGCGACATCGAAACCCACAAGACCCGGCAGGACTTCGGGATCACCTATGATCTGGAGGTGCTGCGCCTGATCGACGTGTTCCGCAGATACGATCTGGAGATCAACAGCGTGGTGGTGACCCGATATGAAGACGACATGCCTTCTGTGGACAAGTTCATCCACCGGCTGGAGAACCGGGGCATCCGGACCTACCGGCACCGGTTCACCAAAGGCTATCCCACGGATGTGGATACCATCGTCAGCGACGCCGGCTACGGCGCCAATCCCTACATCGAAGTCAGCAAGCCCCTGATCGTGGTGACGGGGCCCGGAGGCGGCAGCGGCAAGCTGGCCACCAGCCTTTCCCAGCTCTACCATGAGAACCGGCAGGGCCGGAAGGCGCGCTACGCGAAATTCGAGACCTTCCCCATCTGGAACATTCCGCTGAAGCACCCGGTGAACGTGGCCTATGAAGCCGCGACGGCGGACCTGCGGGATGTGAACATGATCGACTCCTTCCATCTGGAAGCCTACGGGGAGATGGCGGTCAACTACAACCGCGACCTGGAGGTGTTCCCGGTGGTCAAGAGGATCATCGAGAAGATCACCGGAGAAGAATCGGAATACAAATCCCCCACAGATATGGGCGTCAACCGGGCAGGATTCGGCATCATCGATGATGAAGTCTGCCGTGAAGCGGCATGCCAGGAAGTCATCCGCCGCTACCTGATCGCCGAAGTGGATTACAAAAAAGGAAAGATCGAAAACGCGGTCCTGGAGCGCTGCAAACTCCTGATGGATGAGCTGGATCTCACGGAGACCGACCGGCCGGTGGTCATGCCCGCCTGGGAATACGCAGAAAAGAAACGGCAGATGGACCAGCGCTACGCCAACGTGGTCGTCATGGCCCTGGAACTGCCGGACGGAGAGATCATCACGGGCAGAAGTTCCCGCCGCATGGTAGCCGCAGCGGCTGCTGTCCTCAACGCGGCCAAGAAGCTCTGCGGCATGGCGGATCCTCTCCTGCTGATCTCGCCCAACATCCTGGAGCGGATCCAGGAACTGAAAAACAATGTGCTGCGGGCGGACAAGACCAGCCTGAATCTGGAGGAAGTCCTGACAGCGCTGACCATTTCCGCGGAAACCAACCCCTCCGCAGAGATGGCCCTGGGGAAACTGACAGAGCTCAGAGGCTGCCGGGCCCACTGCACCGCCATCCTCAGTGACAAGGACGAAAGCACCCTGAAGGCTATGGGGATCGACGTGACCTGCGATCCGGAATACGTCACCAACAACCTGTACGATAATTAAGAATCGAACCTTACGATAATCAAGCAAAGGCTGGCGTCAGCCGCGGCAACCCCTGATACGACATTATGTACGCAAGATATTTCGTGCTGTTTGCCATGCTCTTTACGGGCTGGTTCCTGCGCAAGATCAATTTCATAGATGACAGGATGAATCACAGCATCAATAAGCTGGTCGTCTATTTCGCGTACCCCTGCATGATCGTGCATAACATCGGAACGCTGGAGATGAACCGGACGGTGATCACCCAGTTTCTGATCAGCTTCGTGGTGAGCCTGGTCTGCTTTTACCTGTACGGCCTGGTCAGCTGGTTGTACGCCAAAGGCAGGAAATACCCGGCGGAGATCTCCAACGTGGCGGAATTTGCCATGGCCATGCCCAACGACGGATTCATGGGTTTTCCGGTGGCGCTGATCTTCTTCGGCGAGACCGGACTCCTGCTCATGCTGGCCCACAACGCGGCCATGAACATCTTCACCTTTACCCACGGGATCCGGCTCATGCGGCGCAACAACAAGGGTCAGCGGAAGATGACACCCAACCTGCTCCTGCGGGCGATCCTGAAATTTCTGGTGAACCCCAACATCCTGGCCCTGGTCATCGGATTCGTGGTGAGTCTTCTGGGAACAGGCCTGCCGGAGGCGGTGGACGAATACCTGCTTTACATCGGCGGCGTATCCACCCCCATGGCCATGATCTTCATCGGCTCCAACCTGACCAATTACGATTTTCTGGAGACGGTCCGGGATCTGCGGGTGCTGGAGTGTTCCGTGATGAAGCTGCTGATCCTGCCGGCGCTGACCCTGGGCATCGTGTACTTCCTGCCCATCGCGGGGATCATCAAATGCTGCGTCGTTCTGGGGATCGCCTTCCCCACGGCGGCAACGGTCTCCATGCTGGCGGAGCAGGAAGGCCAGTCGGTGGGAATGGCGAGCCGGGTGCTGTTTGTGACCACGGTGGCCTCCATCGTCACGGTGCCGGCAACGATCAAACTTTTGACATTTTTATTTCTTTGATGATAGATGCAAAGGCTGGCCAGCCTTTGCGGAAGGGAACTGCATATGGATATCAGAGTGAACATTGAAGGTACCGACCTGAACATGGAAGAAGTCAAAGCCCTGCGGAAGGACGCCTCCGCGGCCCTGGACCGTCTCTGGTCCGGCGACATGGACATGACCGGCTGGGTCAAGGCACCGGTGGAACAGGACGAAAAAAGTCTGGAGTATCTGCTGGATGTGGCGGACATCATCCGCAGTGAAGCGGAGCTGATGGTGGTCATCGGCATCGGCGGATCCTATATGGGCGCCAAGTCGGCCATCGAAGCCCTGCCCAGATTCGAGCACGGGATCGAAGTGAAATTCCTGGGCATCAACTTCTGCACAGACTACTACCGGGAGATCATAGAAGAGGTCAAGCGGAAGAACACCATCCTGTGCGTGGTGTCCAAGTCAGGCAATACCATGGAGATCCAGGCGGCGCTGGAGGTGCTCCGGCCCATCATGCAGCAGAAATACGGCAGCGTGGAAGAAGCATCCAAACGGATCGTCGCCGTCACCGACGAGAACAAGGGAAGGATCCGGGAGGAGGCCAACGAGATGGGCTACACCACATTCCCGGTGCCCGGCAACATCGGCGGAAGATATTCCATGATGACACCGGCGGGCCTGCTGCCCATGGCAGTGGCGGGCATCGATGTGCGTGAACTGCTGCGGGGCGCGCAGACAGCGGCATCCTCTCCCCTGTGGGATGCGGATGCTATGGATTACGCCATTGCCAGATACATGCTTCACGAGAACTGCGGCAAGGCAGTGGACGTGACCTGCTTCAATCACTCCCGCATGACCTTCTTCGGCGAATGGATGAAGCAGCTGTTCGGTGAGAGCGAGGGCAAGGAAGGCAAGGGCCTGTGGCCCGCCACACTCCAGTTCTCCACGGACCTGCATTCCATGGGACAGTTCCTGCAGGAGGGCAGCCGGATCTTCTTTGAGACCATGCTGGTGATCGACGGCTGCGACGACGAGATCGTCATTCCCGCCGGGAACTTCAAGGGCATGACCATGAAGCAGATGAACGACATCATGGTGCAGGGAGTCATCCGGGCCCACAGAAGCGCCGGCAATCCCATCATCGAGATCCACGTGCCGGAGCTCACACCTTTTTACTTCGGACAGCTGGTCTATTTCATGGAAACATCCTGCGCCATCACAGCCATGCTCATGGGCGTGGACCCCTTCAACCAGCCGGGCGTCGAGAGCTACAAATCCGAAATGAGAAAACTCTGCGGCATGGAATAGAGCGTCGGGAGGACCGGAACAGGGACAAATTTTCTGAAAAAGATGCAAAAAACTGTTCACAAGAAGGCTTTTTAGCGATATAGTAATAATGTATGTGACATAAAATCAGGCTATGATTTTGTTAACGGCGGAATCAATCCGCAAAGGAGGAAAAACAATGAAGACAATTGGCGTAATGGGAACCGGCACGATGGGTTCCGGCATCATTCAGGTCTGCGCAGCAGCAGGTTATGACGTAGTGATCAGAAGCAGCAAGCAGGAGTACATCGACGGCGCGCTGGCAAAGATCGAAAAGAACCTGACGAAAATGGTTTCCAGAGAAAAAATCACTGAAGAAGATAAGGCGGCTACACTGGGAAGAATCTCCGGCGGTACGACTTTTGATGTACTGAAGGACTGTGACCTGATCATCGAGTCCTCCACAGAGAACATGGACAAGAAAAAAGACCTGTTCAAGCAGCTGGATGCAGTCTGCAAGGATGACGCTATCCTGGCAACAAACACATCCGCTCTGTCCATCACAGAGATCGCGGCCTGCACATCCAGACCGGAGAAGGTCATCGGCATGCACTTCTTCAATCCCGTTCCGGCAATGAAGCTGGTCGAGGTCGTTAAGGGCATCGCTACTTCCGACGAGGTCAAGGACGCAGTCATCGCAGCTACAGAGTCCCTGAAGAAGACTCCGGTAGAAGTTGCTGAGGCTCCGGGATTCGTTGTCAACAGAGTCCTGATCCCCATGATCAACGAAGCGATCGGCATCCTGGCAGACGGCGTTGCTACAGCTGAGGGTATCGACACAGCTATGAAGCTGGGCGCAAACCACCCGATGGGCCCCCTCGCGCTGGGCGATCTGATCGGACTGGATGTATGTCTGGCAATCATGGAGACACTGTTCACTGAGTACGGTGATCCGAAGTACAGACCGAATCCGCTGCTGAGAAAGATGGTAAGAGCCA
>CAMNJK010000089.1 GCA_946541435.1 uncultured Bacillota bacterium | reverse complement strand
ACCCCTGACCTCCAGATTGCGAACCTGGCGCTCTCCCAGCTGAGCTAATGCCCCATGTGTGCGGGGCGCCTGAAACACCGGCTCCCACGACTTAACTATATTAGCACATCAGAATAAACCTTGCAAGCACAAAAAATCCGACCGGCCGGGATCTGACCGCCTGCCGCCGAAGATAAGCCCTGTCACGGCTGAAACAGCGCGCTCCCGCAGGGAGGCGCATCTGGCGGGCAGAAGTGATCCGTCCTCCGAATGATCCTCTCACTGCGGGAGCTCTGCAATAAGTTCTATACGATATCGTTTCGCGCAGCCCGGTTTATTCTTCTGCTGCTTCCGCGGCCTCGGCGTCGTAGATCAGTTCGCCTTCGAACCATGTCTTCTGCGGCATCACGTTCTCTACGTTTTCGACGTCATTCTTCGCCTGATCTCTCACATTCATGTTGAGGATCATGACATCTGCGGATTTCCCCACTTCCACGCTGCCGATCTCTTCATCCAGGCCGATGGTCTTCGCGCCATTGATGGTGGAAGCATCCAGAACCTGACCGATCTTAAGCGCTTCATTCCAGGGTTTCAGCTTGCCGATCAGCTGCACTTCTTCATTGTCTGCCGGATCCTGAGAATCCTTCTTGCTGGTGGACCGCTTGTAAGCCGGGTCATCCCCGTACCACATGTCATAGATCTTCTGCGGAAGCACACGGGTCAGGGCGCTGTAATACAGCCATCCCATGTTCGGCGCGGTGACCACATAATCGGAGTGGAAGGCTACGTTGATGTCCTTCTTCTCAAGACTCTGCATGGGGTACTGTGTATCCAGTTTCTCCTGGCTGGACATCAGTGGCAGATAGACGCTCCAGTAGTAGTCGTCCATGACGGCCCAGTAAGGCGCCACGATGGCTGCCACACCAAGTTCCTTCATCCGCTGCTGGTCCTCCTCGTTGATGAACTGGCAGTGGGCCAGGCAGATCCGGTTGTCCTTCAGCTCCGGATATTTCTTCTCTGCCTTCTCGATCTCGTCCAGAGCGAAAGTGGCTGCCGCGTCTCCGATCTGGTGGATGTGGACGTTCAGGCCGTTCTCAGCCGCGTACTCGATGGCCTTCCGCATCATCTTGCCCTTGCCGTGCCAGATGTTGTTGCTCTCGATGTCTTCATTCTCCAGCACACCCTTGGCATACATGCCTTCTCCCATGTAGGCTGTGCCCTGCTCCAGCACCTGGTCGGACATCATCTTGATGGTCGTGATCTTGTAGTAATCTGTTGCGCTGAGTTCGTTGGCCTTCTTGACCCAGCCGTCCAGGTATTCCTTGCATTCCTTCCAGTTCTTGAAGTCATAGGGCTGGAGCCAGAAAGAGCCCCTGACTTTGCACTTGAGTTCGCCTGCCTGAGCCATCTCTGACATGGCCGTCCAGTAGTTTTCAGAAGTCTCGTCACCCATGTTCAGGATGCCCGCGTCAAAGAAGGATGTGAATCCTTCGCTGGCCAGCCATTCCTGCTGTTCCTGGATGGCCTCCTTGCACTGATCTACTGTATAGACCGGTTTCTGCTTCTCGATGAGGAGCATGGCCGCTTCCTTCAGGTGTCCCGTGGGTTCACCCTTCTTGTCCACGATGATCCGGCCGCCGTTCTTCTTATAATTGGCGTTGTATTCTGCCGCGAAGGCCTTATCGATCCCGGCCGCTTCCAGGGCGGCGCTGTTGACCCAGTAGGAATGGCCGTCCGCGTCCATCAGCAGCACCGGTTTATCGGGGCATACTTCATCAAGAATGTCCTTTGTGGGGCTGCCGTTCTTGAAGGCGGAAACCATCCATCCCGCGCCGGAGTAGACTTCCAGATCCGGATTCTCCTCAATGAAAGCGCTGATGATCTTCTGCATTTTTTTGATGCTGATGATATCCGCCAGGTCGATCTCATACTTGGCCTGGATCGCGGTGGCAAAATGCATGTGGGCCTCTGTCATGGTCGGCATGATGGTGTTGCCCCCGGCATCCACCACCTCCGCGTTGCCGTCATCCATGGCCAGCGCGTCTTCATCGCTTCCCACGAATGCGATCTTCCCATCCTGCAGGACCACCGCCGTAGCATCCGCCGCATCGCCGGCCTCTTCCACTACGCCGCCGGTGATGATGGTCATGGGCGCTGCCCCGCTTTCATCGGAACCTCCGCCGGAGCTGCCGCAGCCGGTCAGCGAAAATACTGCGATCAGGGAGATGCACAGCATTGCTGTCAGTAAACTGTACCTGCGCTTTTTTGTTTTCTCCTTCATACATACTCCTCCTGTCTTATCGAAACATGCCTTTCAATAATATAATGACAGATTTATTATAGCACGAGATTTATTTGATGATTCTGAAAACGTCTTGACGATTCTTCGATTTTTAATTGTTTTTTATCGAATAATCCGCATTTCATCCTGGTCAGACGATGACCTCCGCCAGCTCCTCCGCTGTCACATCCCCCAGATAGGCACCCAGATCCGCCTTCCGCAGGACTGCAAGCAGGGCCTCCCGCTCATAGGGCACGCCCACAAGCATCTCTTCCAGTTCCCCGATCTCTTTGGAGGCGAAGAAATCCCCCCGGATCTTCACGCCGCTGATCCTGTGCTCCCGGACAGAGAAATGAAACTCCACCTGGCCGCACCGGAAGAAGTCCCCCCGGACGATATCGGCTGCGGGGGATCTCCCGAAATTCCATTCGTCGGTATCGTACTTTTCTTCCTTCAGCCGCAGGATGGACTGCCTCTGGTCCCCGGTCAGCTCCACCCTGCGTAGATCGTATTCCCGCCCGAACCAGGTCAGGAGCAGTTCCTTGAAGTCATGGACGTCCATATCGGAAGACGCGCCGGCTTCGATAAACAGCGGCTTCAGATTTGTGATCCGGCTGCGGACGGACTTGGTGGACTTGGACCGGAACTTGCCGGCCTTGACCTGCAGGGCTTTGGCCACATCCTCCGTATGCACGTCAAACATCAGGGTCCCGTGATGCAGGAGTCTGTGCCGGCTGAACTGCTGGGCGTTGCCGGAGAATTTCTTCCCCCCGGCCAGGATATCGTTCCGCCCCGTCTGTTCCGCGTCGATGCCGCAGGACTGCAGGGCCCGGACCACCGGAATGGTGAAGGTCCCGAAATCCACCTTGCTCTCCACGTCCGGAATGATAAAGGAATAATTCAGGTTGCCCAGGTCGTGGTAGACGGCGCCGCCGCCGGTATTCCGCCGGATCACTTTGACGCCCTTTTCACGGATATAGTCGTAGCTGATCTCCTCCAGCGTGTTCTGGTATTTGCCGACGATGACCGCCGGCGCGTTCTGCCACAGAAGCAGGACCGGCTCGCCGTAATCCGTCCGGGTGAAGATGTATTCCTCGAAGGCCAGATTGTAGGCAGGATCGGTACAGTTGTTTTCGATATAGATCATGGCGATATTCCCTTTCTCATTCCATAGTACGTGATGGCCGCTGCATCAATGCTCCCGCCCGGCGGATGATCAGAGCGGTTTTCAGCTGCAGGTACAGTTCACAGTCCGCTGCCTCCTGCAGGCCCGTGAGTTCCCGGATCTTTCCCAGGCGGTAGCGGACCGTATTCTGGTGGCAGTGCAGGGCCGCGCCAGCCTTTGCGATATCCCCGCCGGAATCCACATAGGCGTCCGTCGTCTCCAGAAGGTCTTTGCTGCCGGCAAACGCATCCAGCAGATCCTTCGCGAAGGCCGCGGCTTCCTCCTCTGCAAAGGCTGGCAAAAGGAGCCGGCAGATCCCGGTATGCCCGAACCGGTCAAACTGCTCCCCGGTAACAGCGGAAGCGATATAGCACTGCCGGCTTTCCCGGAAGGCCCTGTCCAGGGACGGGGCATCGTGGACGTCGCTCATCCCCATGGGAGCATGCTCCGGGATCCCCAGCAGCTCAAACGCCTCCCGGCGGATCAGTTCATGGCTGCCGTGCTCCCCCCGCGCAGAAGTGGTGATGAGGAAGAGACCGTCTCCGTACCGGACCATGAGACCCTTGCTGTGAAAGCCCTTCAGCAGATAGTAGCTCCGCAGGATCCGGCCCGCGTCCAGGCCGTCCCCGGGAATGAACACCACCGAAACGAAGGGGCGAAGCTTCAATGAAATGCCCTTCAATATGATGTCCAGCTCGGACCGGTTCATGGTCCCGGAAAGCATGGCATCGATCTTTTCTTCCGAGAGATAGACCTTGTCATCGAACTGCACGGCGTACATGATGTCAAAAATGACGTTTTCAAACCAAAGGTCCTGTCCCATGGCGATGATGGGGAAATCCTTCCGCTCTGCGAAGGCGATCACCTCGGAGGGGATCTCTTCATAAATGATCTTCTTGAAAGCCAGGCAGGACATGCCCAGCTCATACATCTGCTCTACCGCCTGCAGGATCAGTCCGGGATCATCCTTGGCGAAAAGAAAACTGGTGATGATAAAACCGCAGGTATCCATGCCCACGGACGCATCGTAATTCACGTCGGGATCGAATTCGTAATCTGCCACTTCCACGGTCACCACCGGACGGTCCAGGCCGCCTGCCCCGGCGATCAGGGACATTTTCTGTCCGCAGGGAAGCTCCAATACATCTTTTACCGTAAGGGCCATGTTGATCTCCTGTTTCTCTGCTGTGCAGCTGTTTTCTATATTATATCCGGCTGTTGTAAATATTACAATAATAACGCCATAATATTGTACATTCTATAAATCCCCGGCCCTGCTGTTTTGCTATACTGGACCCACAGAAACAGAAGACGAACAATCATCAGGAGGTGTACTATGGCAACCAGGATCATGAACAGAAACGATATCATGCAGGTCATCGAGATGGGTCCCACCATCCAGGCTGTGGAAAATGTTTATACCATGAAAAGCCGGGGCGAGGCTGTAGCATGGCCCACCGTATTCCATGTCTTTGAAGAAGGGCAGCGGGATATGGACATCCGTTCCGGATATCTGCCGGGCGAGCACATCTTCGGACACAAGACCATCGGATTCTTCGCAGGCAATACCGAAAAGGGCCTGCCCAATCTGATGGCCACCATCAATGTCTTCGATGAATTCACAGGCGCTCCGGTGGGCATCCTGGAAGGCGCCTACATCACCGGCGTCAGGACAGGCGCAGCCGGCGCCATCGGCGCCAAATATCTGGCAAGACCGGACTCGGAGACCCTCTTCATCCTGGGCGCGGGAAATCAGGCAGCCTACCAGATCGCGGCCACCATCGTATGCTTCCCGAACCTGAAAAAAGTCTATATCGCGGACCTGCTCTTCCCGGAGAACGCGGAGAGATTCGCGGCCGGTATCCGGCAAAGGCTGGCGGATGAGCTGGGCATCGATGCCTCCGGCGTCTCCTTTGAGGCCACCAATGCGCCGGAAGTCATCGTACCCGAGAGCGATATCGTGATCACCGTCACCCCTTCCAGACAGCCGGTCATTCAGAAGGAATGGGTCCGTCCGGGCATGCACTTCTCAACGGTGGGTTCCGATATGGAAGGCAAGGAAGAACTGGATCCGGAGATCTTCGCCGGCGCCAGAGTATTCGTGGATGATATGGCCCACTGCATCGAAGCCGGCGAAGTGGAGATCCCGGTGAAAAAGGGCATCATCGCAGAAGAAGAGATCCATGAGATCGGTGATCTGATCCTGGGAAACTGCGCGGGCAGGACCTCCGATGAAGACATCACCATCTACGACCCTGCCGGCATGGCCCTGCTGGATATCGCTGCAGCCAAGGTGGCCCTGGACCTGGCAGAAAAAAAGGATCTCGGAACCGTGGTTGAACTTTAAGTCGTGGCCGAACGCCGTGAACTGTAGTAAAATAACTGATACATCAAAGCGCCGGATCATTCTCTGCGATCAAACCGCGCAATCACCCCGCACGAAGGAGGAAACCGAATGGATATCAGAACTTTCAAAGTGGAACGCTGGATGGACGACTACGAGACCAAGTGCACATACAACCTGGCAGAGACCTGCATCGACTCCCTGACCGTCAGAGAGATCATCGAGATGGCGGGGCTGGATGTCGCCGAATATATGAATGAACTGGCGGATACCCGCCTGACCTACAGCCACATCGGCGGATCCCCGGAATTGCTGCAGGGCATCGCCAGCCTTTACAGCGACGTGATCAGGCCGGAGCACATCATTCCCATGCACGGGGCCATCGGCGCCAACCATCACATCCTCATGACCCTGATCGAGCCTTCGGACAACATGATCTCCGTCATGCCCACCTACCAGCAGCACTACTCCATTCCGGAATCCATCGGCGCGGAAGTCCGGATCCTGAACCTGAATCTGGAGAACCACTTCCTTCCGGATATCGAGAAACTGAAGGAACTGGTGGATGAAAATACGAAGATGATCACCATGAACAGCCCCAACAATCCTTCCGGTTCCCTGATCCCGAAGGATGTGATGGAGCAGGTCATCGAGGTGGCCCGCAGTGTGGACGCCTATGTCCTCTGCGATGAGGTCTACCGCGGCATCTCCGAAGACGGCAGCTACATGTACTCCGTGGCTGACCTCTATGAGAAAGGCATCTCCGTGGGGAGCATGTCCAAATCCTGGTCCATGGCCGGTGTGCGGCTGGGCTGGATCGTCACCAGAGATATGGACCTGATCCACCGCTGCCA
>CAMNJK010000088.1 GCA_946541435.1 uncultured Bacillota bacterium | reverse complement strand
ATACCGCCGGATGTGGCCACCCCCCTCTTTGCCACCGCCCGCCTGTCCGGATGGTGCGCCCACCGGATCGAGGAGCTGGTTGCCGGCGGCAAGCTGATGCGTCCGGCCTACAATTCGGTGCAGCCCCACATGGAGTATATCCCCATGGCCCAGCGGAAGAACCAGTACTTCAAATAAGGCAGCAGCGAAAAACCGCCGCTTCAGAACAGAACAACAAGACCCCGCCTGAACCGAGATCATTCGGCCCGCGGGGTCTTATTTATCGTTCCAAAGGCTGGCCGGGACCCTCTAATACAGCTCCGGCCGTCTGTGCTTCAGCAGGGGAAGCTGCTCCCGTACTGCCGCCACCCGGTCCAGGTCGATATCGCCGTAAATGATCTGGGGTTTCTCATCCGCGTGGGCGATAAAATCTCCCCATGGACTGGCGATGCAGGAATTGCCGTAAGAGACATAGACGCCGTCCTCAACCCTGGCGGGAGCATTGGCTGCCATGTAGACCTGATTGTCCAGGGCTCTGGCGCGGATGCTGAGATCCCAGTGGGCCGGGCCGGTGGTCATATTGAATGCCGCCGGAAGCACGATCAGCTGCGCCCCTGCCAGTGCCATCTTCCGGAACCATTCCGGGAAGCGGATGTCGTAACAGATGGCCACGCCGATCTTACAGAATTCCGTATCCACCACCGTCAGTTCATTTCCTGCCGTCAGCGTATCGGATTCCATGAACCGGATGCCGCCCTCCACATCGATGTCGAACAGGTGGACCTTCCGGTGGCGTCCGATGATCCTGCCGCTGGGGTCAAAACTGAAGGATGTGTTGTATACCCTGTCCCCGTCCAGCTCCGAAATGGATCCACCGATCAGATAGACCTTCAGTTCCTCCGCCAGCCGGGACATGAACTCCACTGTGGGGCCGTCCGCCGGCTCCGCGTAATCGCGGAAATAATCATTGGAATAAGGGCAGTCCCACATCTCCGGAAGGGAGATCACCTGGGCCCCGTTCTCCGCCGCTTCACGCACGAACTTCTCCGCGATCGCCCGCGTCTCGTCCTTATCCATCGTTCCTGCCATCTGGCAAAGTCCCAGTTTGAATTTCATCTTTACCTCCGATCTGCCTCTGATAAGGCATCCTCTTACTTCCCCCGGCGTTTTCTGATCTCTTCTGTCAGCACCATGGTCACCCGGCCGGTCAGTCCCCAGATGACCCATCCATTCACGTCGTACACAGGAACCGGTGAGGTGAACCTGCTCCAGGGATATTCCTCCCCGCCGGTGACCTTTTCATAGGGAAAATCCTCCGGACCGTACTGGATCAGCTTGGCCCGGTAGACCTCCGGGTCCGCTTCCATCAGATCCCTGAGGGGCACTGTGAAGACCTGATCCACTTCTTCCCGGCTGATCTCCATCTCCTCCACGGCCTGTGGATCCACCAGTCCCGGGAAACAGTGCATGGCGAACCTGCCCGCCCCATAGATGGTGGTCAGCTCATCGAACAGCTCCACCGATTCCGGCGGGATGCCGATCTCTTCCCAGGTCTCCCGCAGGGCGCACTCCTGCCAGGTCTCTCCCGGCTCCTGTTCTCCTCCCGGGAAACAGATCTCCCCCGGCTGCCGGTCCAGGTCCAGCGCCCGGACCTCGTACATGACATGGATCCCGTCCTCCCGGAGGATCAGGGGGATCAGCACCGCGTAATGGCGGAACCCGTTTTCCGGCACTGAAGGGCCGCCCCGGAACATCCGCCGGATGTCTCCGGCAGAAAAGACTTTCTCACCCATGGGTCTCCTCCTCTTCCTGCGGCTTGCTCTGTTCCTGCGCGGTCTGCTCCTGCAGGGTCTGGGCCTGCCGCCGGCGCTCTTCAGCTTTCGCCCTGGTCCCGGCCCGCTTTTGCTGAACGATCCTGAGCAGCGAAGCCACCAGGATCAGCCCGATGCCCACCACCGTGTTCCACAGAATGGTCTCACCCAGGATGATGGCTGCCAGCACCGGGGCGATGGCCGGTTTCAGGAAGAAAGCGAAGGATCCCGTTGCCGCGTCGGACAGGGCGATGGCCTTGAAATAGCAGTAATATCCCAGACCCGTGATCAGTATGCCCACGAAGAGGATGATTGGGATGTTGTCTGCGGTATTTTCCAGGACCGGCCTGCCCATCACCAGGATCACCACCAGCAGGACCAGGGAACCCAGCATGAAACTGAAACTGGTCTGTGCCATCAGTCCCATCCGCCTGACGCTCACCGCTCCCGCCACCGTATAGGCGCCGAAGAAGAGCGCCGCCAGCAGCATCAGCAGCATTCCGGTCATGGAGTTCCCCTCCTGCACATCCCAGGGACGGAGCATGAACAGGATGCCCACCAGGGCGATCCCCAGCACCGGGATCTTCTCCCGGGTCAGCTTTTCACTGGTAAAGAGATGGGCGAACACCATCGTAAAAAAAGGACTGGTACAGATCAGCACCGACACCGTGGACGCGTTGGACATCATGATGGACAGCTGGAAGAGGACCATGCTGATGGGAATGCCCAGGGTCCCTACCCCCAGCAGACCCAGAAAGTCTTTGATGCCCAGCCTGACCTGCCTTTGCTTCAGCTCCGCCAGGGCGAAGGGAAGCAAAACCAGGCCGCCGATGGCGAACCGCAGGAAGGTCAGCTGAAAAGGATCCAGGTCCGCGCCGCCCACCTTGCAGGCCACCTCCATGGAACCAAACAGAAATGCTGTGATCAGTACGTATATATATGCCTTGTTCATGTTACTCCAGTGTTTCTCCCGCATGTCCCTGATCCGGTTCAGGGCATGCAAAGGGCGGTGTGATCCCACCGCCCGCTGTTTTCTTCTTTTTTTGCCGGACAGGCCGGCAGCTGATGTACGATAACTAGTTCAGGATCTCGATTCCCGAGAAATCAACGCCGATCATCTCTTCCTTCTCAGCGCTGACGCTGACGATGAATTCCGGTCCGTAGATCTCAGAGATCACCTTCAGACGCTCAATGAAATTCGGAAGATCGCTCATGCTGACATCCGCATGCTTCAGAATGCTGTCAATGAAAATCGTCTCGATGTCGTGATCGGAACTGATGATTCCATAAAGGAAACCGATGTACTCGTCGATATTGGTGATATGCTCATAATCTTCCATGCAGATTACACGGATCCGGTAACTCAGCTCATACATGAGCCGGTGATTCTTGTTGATAAAGACGATACTTCCCGCTGCGTGCTCGATCTTTTCGTTGGCCAGCTGCAGCATCTTATTGGTTTTTCCGCTTCCCTTATGTCCGATCAGTAATTTCACCATAGCCATGTCCTCCTGTGCAGGTCTTCTGAATAATATATCTCAATCGATCCTATGCGGCACTGCCGCTTTCCTTCATCTATTACATAGTATTATACAGGATGTCCTTTTTTACGGCAACCGTAAATCCGCCTGTCATCCCTTGATTTTTTTCAGCTGTTTTTTCGGCGCAGACGCAGCTGTCCGCAGGCGCCGTCGATCTCGCTGCCCAGCTCCCGCCGCACGGTGGCAGTGATGCCGGCTGCCTCCAGCCGGGCCGCGATCTGTTCCGCCCGCTGCCGGCTGCTTCCCGCGAAGCCCGTCTCTTTCACCGCGTTCAGGGGGATCAGATTGACCAGGCAGAGCATGCCCTTCAGGGCATTGATGAGGGCGCGGATGTCTTCCGGCCGGTCGTTTTCCCCCTGGATCAGGGCGTACTCGAAGGTGATCCGCCTGCCGGTCTTCTCTGTGTGGGCCCGGGCCGCCGCCAGCAGATCCTTCAGCGGATACCGCCGGTTCACCGGCATGAGCCGGCTGCGGTCCGCGTCATCTGCCCGGTGCAGGGAAACGGCCAGGTTGACCTGGGGAAACTCGTCTCCGAACCGGTCCATCATGGGGACGATGCCGCTGGTGGAAACGGTGATGTGCCGCCAGCTCATGTTTCTCCCGGCGGGCTCATGCAAAAGCCGGAGGAACCTGCTGAGGTTCTCATAGTTGTCGAAGGGTTCCCCCATGCCCATCACCACGATGTGGTCCACCCGCTCTCCGGTTTCATGCTCCGCTTCCATCACCTGGGCGATCATCTCCCCCGCCGTCAGGTTCCGGACGAAACCGCCCAGGGCCGAGGCGCAGAAGGTGCAGCCCATCTTGCAGCCCACCTGGGAGGAAACGCAGAGGGTGTTGCCGTAGGAATACTTCATGAAGACGCTCTCGATGGCCAGAGCGTTGCCGGACGGCCGGTCTCCTCCTGTTTCTCCGTCCGCGTCGCATGGATCCGGCAGGCCGAACAGGAATTTCCGGGTCCCGTCGCCGGGATCCACCTGCACATCCAGCACCTTCAGAAGACCGATCTCCGCAGCGTCCGCCAGCTTCCGCCGGAATTCCTTAGGCAGGTCTGTCATTTCATCGAAGGACTCCGCCCCCCGGCTGATCCACTGAAACACCTGCTTCCCGCGGTAAGGCTTCTCCCCCAGCTCCGCCGCAAGCTCCTGCATTTCCCTGATTGTCAGATTCCTCAGATTCTGCTTCACCAGCCAAACCTCCTTCATCGCGCCGCTTTCTCTTATCCGAACAGCCGGAACCGGTTCCGGGCCTTCTTCCTGCCCTTTTCGTCCCCATCGTCTCCCGCAGCGCCCTTCTGCCTGGCCTGTTCCATGGTGATCTGCCAGCCGGGATGCATATGCTCCAGATAGGACTCTATGCTGATCCAGTCATTCTCCGGATGCTCCGAAGCGATCCCCGGATAAAAGCGTTCCACATACTCCTCCACCAGGATCCGGGGAAGTCCGCGCAGCCTGCCTTTGCCTGAATAATCCAGGGCCACCCCGAATTCCTTCAGGGCCTTCCGGGCCGCGGGATCCAGCTGGTCAGGGTTTTCGACCGCTCCGTCCTGGTCTGCTGTCAGCCGGATCTTTTCGCCGTAACCCTCCAGCAGGTTGATGATGTCGTCCGGATCCATGCCGAATTTGATGGACAGATATTCCAGGTCCCTGCCCACCGTCACATACAGATCAAAGATGGCCGTATGGTCCTTCACGTCCCGCTGGGAGAGCCGCCGCAAATGTTCAATGGAAGTGCTCATATCATTTTCCTCTTCAGTGTCAACCGGCCCGGCAGGATGGATTCCCGTCGGGCCGGCAGCTGTTTCTGTAAATAGACTCACTCCTGCGTGTCTTATACTCTCTCCACGGCCAGGCCGGTCTTATGACCGTTCAGCTTGACTGTATCCAGTCCCGCCTTCTCTTCGATGGCCACGGCCAGAGTCTCTTTCATGATGTAATCCTTGTGCTCCGCGATGGCAGCGGCGACTTCCTCGTCCGCTTCCACGTAGATGTTGATGTTGTCCATCATTTCGAAGTTTTCCTGTTTTCTCATCTGCTGGACCTTGGAGATCAGCTCTCTGGCCAGACCCTCGGAAGCCAGTTCCGGAGTGATGGTGGTGTCCAGAATGGTGAAAACGTTGTTTTCCATGGCGACGGCGAAGCCTTCCTTGGCTGTGATCCTGACGTCGACCATATCCTTTGTTATGTCAACATTCTCGCCGTTCAGCTCCAGGGTGATCTTGCCGTCCGCTTCCAGAGCAGCCACGGTCGCCGCCGGGTCCGCCTTGGCCATGGCAGCGCCGAAGGCCTTGATGTTCTTGCCCAGCACGGGTCCCGCCACCTTGAAGTTCGGCTTCAGGGAATAATCCATGTACTTTTCCAGATTGTTCTCGAAGACGACTTCGCGGATGTTCAGTTCTTCCTTGATCAGCGGTGTCAGATCTCCGATCACGGATTCGTAGGCGCCGTCCACCAGAACCTCCTGCAAAGGCTGGCGAACCTTGATCTTCTCCTGCTCTCTGGTGCCGCGGCCCAGTGTTACCAGGGTCCTGACCAGATCCATACGCTCTTCCACCTTGTCGTCGATCAGGTTTTCCTGGCATGCCGGGAAGTAGGACAGGTGGACAGATTCCCCGCCGGTGAGGTTCACGAACATCTCATCCGAAATGAAGGGCGCGAAGGGCGCGATCATCTTGGAGATGCCGATCAGGATCTCATAGGTGGTGGCATAAACCGCTTTCTTGTCTTCTGTCATCTCCTCGCCCCAGAAGCGGCGTCTTGCCCGTCTGATATACCAGTTGGACAGATCTTCGTTGACGAAGTTCTGGATGGCGTGGGTGGTCTTCATGTGGTCATAGCTGTCCATGGATTCCGTCACGCTGCGGATCAGGCGGTTGTACTTGGAGAGGATCCAGCGATCCAGTTCCGGTCTGTTCTCATAGGGAACGATCAGCTCCTCTGAGCTTACCTCGTCCTGATTGTAGTAGAGGACGAAGAAGTTATATACATTCCGGAGGGTCCCGAAGAACTTGCCGGCGATCTCCACCAGGCCGCTCTCGTCAAATCTGGTGGGCGTCCATGCCGGGGAGGTGTGCAGCAGATACCAGCGGGTGGCGTCCGCGCCGTACTTGTCCAGCATCTCGAAAGGATCCACCGTGTTGCCCACATGCTTGGACATCTTCTTGCCTTCCTTGTCCAGGATCAGGTCGTTGACCAGCACGTTCTTATAGGGGGATCTTCCCTTGATGAAGGTGGAGATGGCCATCAGAGAATAGAACCATCCTCTGGTCTGGTCGATGCCCTCGCAGATGAAGTCTGCCGGGAACAGCTCCTCAT
>CAMNJK010000087.1 GCA_946541435.1 uncultured Bacillota bacterium | reverse complement strand
GAAGGCAGCAAACCCAGAAAAGTACTGATTTCCGAGGAAGACCTTCAGGTCATGCGGGAAGGAGCGGCAGATGTTGAAGAATGACATAAAACTTTATATCGACACCCTCGGCTGCCCGAAGAATTTCAATGATTCCGAGGCGGCGGCAGGCATCTGGGAAAAGGCCGGGATGTCCCTGACAGAGGATCCGGCGCTGGCGGATGCCATTCTGATCAATACCTGCGGCTTCATCAATGACGCCAAGAAGGAGTCCATCGACAGGATCTTTGAGATGATCGCCCTGGCGGATGCCCGGGAGGAAGCCGGTGAGGGCAGGCCCCTGATCTGTGTCAGCGGATGCCTTTCCCAGCGGTATGCGAAGGAGCTCTATGAGGAACTGCCCGAGGTGGATGTGCTTCTGGGCGTCAATGAGTATGAACGGCTGCCGGAGATCCTGAGAAACCATGCCGACCGGGAGGTCCGGACCGCATCCGCGCCCAGATGCTTTGAGGAGTACAGCGCCCGCAGGCTGCCGGAGGAGCACTATACGGCCACTCTCCGCATCGCGGAAGGCTGCAACAACTGCTGCGCCTACTGCGTGATCCCCCAGATCCGGGGAGGCTACCGGAGCCGCCGGATGGAAGAAGTGGTGAAGGAAGCGAAGACACTGGCCGAAGCCGGCTGCCGGGAACTGATCCTGATCGCCCAGGATGTGACCGGCTATGGGATGGACCTTTATGGGGAACTGAAACTGCCGGAGCTTCTGCGCCGGCTGGCGCAGGTGGAGGGGATCCGGTGGATCCGTCTCATGTACTGTTATGAAGACAAGATCACCGACGAGCTGATCCAGGTGATGGCCACAGAGCCTGTTATCTGCCACTATATCGATATCCCGCTGCAGCACTGCAGCGACAGGGTGCTTTCCAGGATGCGCCGGCGGTCCACCAAAGCCAGCATCACGGATACCATAGATCGGCTGCGCCGCGCCATGCCGGACATCCACATCAGGACCACCTTTATCACGGGATTCCCCGGGGAAACGGAGGAGGAATTCGAGGAACTGTCGGAGTTCGCTTCCCGGATGCGGTTCGAGCGCCTGGGCGTCTTCGCCTATTCCCGGGAGGAGGGGACCCCGGCCGCGGACATGCCGGATCAGATCGAAGAAGATGTGAAAGCCCTGCGGGCGGATGAGATCATGCGCCACCAGATCGACATTTCCAGAGAGGTGAACCGGGACAAGATCGGCACCCTGCAGGAAGTACTGGTGGAAGGCATGGATGAAGACGGCGCCTGGGTGGGCCGTACCCGCTACGATGCCCCGGAGATCGACGGGTCCGTGATCTTCACGGCAGACCGGCAGCTTCAGCCGGGAGACCTGGTGGAGGTCCGGATCACGGATGCCTTTGACTATGACCTGGTGGGAGAGCTGGCCTGAAGAAGTCAGTCCTGCCTGAAATATACTGTAGATACGATCGGAGGAACAGAGTATGAATCTGCCTAATAAACTGACCATGGGAAGGATCTTCGCCATTCCTGTATTCATCGTCCTGCTGCTGATGGGATACCGCGTCTGGGCGTGTGTCATTTTCATCGCGGCGGCCTTCACAGATATGCTGGACGGAAAGATCGCGCGGAAATACAATCTTGTGACCAATTTCGGGAAGCTGATGGATCCGCTGGCGGATAAGCTCCTGACCATGTCCGCCTTTCTCTGCCTGGTGGAGCTGGGCGACATGCCCGCCTGGATGGCCATCGTCATTCTGGGAAGAGAGTTCATCATCACCGGCATGCGTCAGGTGGCGGCCGCCCAGGGCATCGTCATCGCGGCGGGCTGGAGCGGCAAGATCAAGACGGTGCTGCAGATGGTGGCGATCCCGCTGCTCCTCCTGCAGAACTGGCCCTGCTCGGTGTATTTCAACGACTTCCCGCTGGCGACCATCATCCTCTGGGCCGCGCTGGTGATGACCATCGTTTCCGGCGCTGAATACATCATGAAGAACCGGGAGGTATTCTCACAGTGAAAGCTTCGATTATCAGTGTAGGCACAGAACTCCTGATGGGGGAGATCGTCAATACCAATACCGTATACCTGTCTCAGAAACTCAACGATCACGGCATCGACGTCCTGTATCATCACACCGTGGGGGACAATCCGGACCGTCTCACCCGCATTCTCCGGGAATCTCTGGAGGACTGCGACCTGATCATCACCACCGGCGGGCTGGGACCCACCCAGGACGACATGACCAAGGAAGTGGTCTGTCAGGTGCTGGAGGATGAGCTGGTCATGAACGACGAATGGCTGGATTTCCTGCACGCCCGCTTCGAGAAGCGGGGCAGGGTCATGACGGACAACAACCGCAAACAGGCCCTGCTGCCGTCCCGTTCCATCATGCTGCACAACGACGTGGGGTCCGCGCCGGGATTCGTGCTCAAGGATCCCGCGGAGAAGAAGACCATCGCCTGTCTTCCGGGGCCGCCCCGGGAAATGCGGTGGCTCTTCGAGCAAAGGCTGGAGCCGCTTCTGTCGGGGAAAGAAGAAGGAGTCCTCTTCCATCGGATGATCCGGATGTTCGGCATCGGGGAATCCCAGCTGGAGACAAAGCTGCTGGACCTGATCGACGGGCAGACAGACCCGACCCTTGCGACCTATGCCAAGGAGGGAGAGTGCACACTGCGTATCGCCTCCAAGCGGGCCACGGAAGCAGAAGCAGAGGCTGCCGTGAACGAGATGATCGACGCGGTGAAGGAACGGATCGGAGAATACGTTTACAGCTGCGATGATGAAGACCTGGTCCGGCTGGTGGTCCGGAAGCTCATGGAAAAGAATCTGACCATCGCGGCCGCGGAATCCTGCACCGGCGGGATGTTCGGCGCGGCCATGACCGATGTGCCGGGGGTATCCGCTGTGTTCGACAGCAGCCTGGTGACCTATTCCAACGAAGCCAAGATCCGGGAACTGGGCGTTGATCCCGGGACCCTGGAACGGTTCGGCGCGGTCAGTGAGGAAACGGCCCGGGAGATGGCGGAAGGCGTCCGCAGGGTCAGCGGCGCGGATATCGGCGTCTCCGTGACCGGCATCGCGGGCCCGGACGGGGGAACGGATGAGAAACCGGTGGGCACAGTCTACCTGGGACTGGCTACGGCAGACCATACCGTCTGCCGGCTCAGCACCTGGAATTCGCAGAACCGCCGTTCCAACCGGAACTACGCGGTGCTGAACATGCTGGACATGGTCCGCCGGGAACTGGATGCGTCCCCATCGGAAAAATAAAAAACAGACAAAGACCAATAAAAAAGGCGGTGGTCAGCGCAGTGGATTCTGCGCCGGCTGCCGCCTTTTGATCTGTGCCGGCTGATGTCTTATCTGTCTGATGGGATCAGGCGTTGTTGTAGAAGGTGCCGGGATCTCTGTTCCAGAGCTCATCCAGGATCTCGATGACCTCATCCTGGCCGCTCATCCGCAGGAAACGGAAGTAATAGTCCTGCAGGGGCGGGTCCAGGTCCACCGGTACTTCACGGCGCATGTTCCGCTTGACGACGCCGTTGGTCTCCCGCAGAATCTCGGTGATCTGTTCGATATCATTGTCCTGGAAGGCTTTTTCCAGTTCGTCATAGCCGCCTTCTTCCCTGAAGAAGTGGGTCAGGTAGGCCTCGTCGTTCAGCTTCAGGATCATACGCCAGGACCGGCGTACGCTGTATTCCAGATCCTGGGCTTCCTTTCTTGCTTTTGCCAGGCCTTCCCAGTCCAGGGAGAGATACTTCTCGTTATCGATCAGCGGGTTGATCTCATCCCAGGTCATTTCGTCGCTGCGGTAAAAGTAGATGGAGAAGCGGGGGATCCGGTTGGACAGTCTGGGTTCTTTGGGGAAGTAAGGCTTCACAGCGCAGCTGGGCACCTTGTATTTCCTGCCGAACATTTCTACCGTGGCCCGTTTCTTCCAGTCCGCCCTGGGCACCAGCGTCTCATTGGGACGGTCGCCCCGGACATTCTTGTAGTAATAGTAATCTCCCTTGCAGGGTCCCATCTCGTGCTCCATGCTGCGGGCAAAGAGCTTCCTGTGATAATTGGCCCGCTGTTCTTCCGTGACGAAACGGTTCTCCAGTGCATAGGCGATCTTTTTCTTCCGTGTGACCAGCTTGCGCATGTCCAGCGGTTCCAGGCTCATCAGGTTCACCAGGAACTCATCGTAATAGGTCTTTTTGCGGTACAGGGCAGGCGCATCCTTCCGGCGCAGGATCCGGACGGCGATATAGACACCCAGATTCCGCCACTGTTCCAGCCGGCGCAGGTCGCAGTAGACACTCTTGGTGTCCGAATAGACCAGGGCGAAATTCGTGATGTTGTCGCCTTCTGCCCAGGAGAGCAGTCTGCGGTTCTCGGGATGTTCTTTTTTGAAGGCCTCCATGAATTTCGCGGCATTGTCCGCATCCATGAAGACTTCCCGGGCGCCGTTTTCGAAACCGGGGTTACCGGTCCGGAACATTCTTCTGGCCAGCCGGGGACCCACCACATAGCGGATGTCGTATTTCTCGCAGATGGTGACGATCTCTTCCAGCAGCAGTGTCTGGGCTGCGCTGAGCTCTGAATGAACGAAGTCAGAGGGCTGCTCGATGGGGATCTCCGGAACGTCCATGCCCTTGGCGATCATATCGTTATAGAACAGGCCGTTCCGGCAGGTGGCCATGAGGTCCTGATAGACTTTCTCCGCTTCCTCCCTGCGGCCCAGGCTGTACAGATGATCCCCCCAGGCTTTGCGGATGCCGTCGGAAGCGCCCTCCGCCGCGGCGGCCGCCGCCAGGGCCTGTTCTTCCTCCTCGGTCAGCTGGCGTTCAGCGATGCTGAGCATGAGGTAGTCCCGCAGGATGGGGATCTCATCGTGATCCGGGATCTGCCGGATCAGTTCTTCGCACCTGCTCTTATCGATATAGTAGTAGTGTTTGATCGCCTCGTTGATCTGATCCAGCAGCTTCTGCATGGAGGTGATGGAATCCGTATAGACGTTGCCCCGCTGGTGCAGTCCCACCAGCTTCTCCACCACACGGATCCTGCCGGTGCGCAGCAGGGAGTGCAGCAGCACGTGTCTGTCCTGGTCGGGAATGGGGCAGATCAGGGGGTATACCCAGTGATACTGGGATCCGTGGCGCATCAGCTCGCCCATGTAGGTATAGTGGGTCTGCAGTTTGATGTATGGATCCATGACCCGGACCACATCTTCGCAGCGGCCGTCGTCAAAGAGCTCCTGCAGCGAGGACGCGCCAGCCTTTGCGAGATTCTTGGCGATGTGTTTGGCGCAGATGCTGTTCTGCAGGTCCTTGGCGAATTCCTCCATATCCCGTTCAACGCGGATCTGGTTCCGCATGGCGTCCTTCCAGCGGAAATGCAGATCCAGCAGGTATTCCTGGGTATAGATGGAGTCACGTTTCTGATAGATCGGCTGGTAGGGCTTGTCGTAGTCGATGATGACCCGGTGCTCCCGCTGGTAATCCACATAGGGGAGCTCCATCCAGTTTGCTCCGTAATGGATCACCAGATACTCGTACCAGTGCTCCGGCACAGGGATCTCGGTGTCTTCAAAGGGCAGGTAGACCGGTTTGCCGATGACGTCGATGGGGTAGATCAGGGGCACCGACCCCCAGCGCAGACTGTAATTGCTGCACTCGCTCTCATCGTAGATGAAAAGCTGGTCGGAGATCCACTGGATGGCTTCCTCCCGGCCTTTCTCGGCCATGATCCGCCGGCACTCATCGTAGATGGGGAAATATTTCCGGGGGATCCGGTGAGAATAGGAAATGGACGGGGATACCAGGTCCGAATAGGCGTAGAGCTTGGCGATGTATTCCCACTGGGCCTCCTGGCCGTCCGGAATGGGGTCCAGGGCGAAGACGTCGATCATGGCGCCCGCGGAGGAGTAGCCGAACATGTTGTAATGGCAGAACATGGTGGTCCCTTCCTCGTGGTATCTGGCCACCATGGTCTGATGTTCGTGGTTTCCCTCGTAGTATTCAAAGGTCCGTCCCGGGGGCGGATCCTTGCGGAAGGCCTCGGCGAAACGGAGGAACTCTTTCCGGGTCATGTAGATATCGATGTCATCGTCCCAGGGGATAAAGCCGCTGTGGCGGGCCGCGCCGATGACCGTGCCGCCGGCGCAGTAGTAGGTGATGTCATGTTTTCGGCAGAAGGCGTCGATTTCCTTGACGAGCTTCAGAAGATTCTGCTGGTGAATGTTCATATTATTTCCTTATGTTCTGTTTGGTATGATCCCGGTTTACTTTTTGACTTTGAAGCCCAGCTTGCGGAGCAGGTACTTCAGGGGATGACGGAGGTAGTAGAGCTTGCGGTTGATCTCCGCGATCTCTGTTTTCTGTTTTTCAAGCTGTTTCTTCAGCTTCCGGTTCTCCTTTTCCAGCTGATGGATCCGCAGTTTGTTTTCTTTGTGTCTGCGGAAGAGGACCGCGTCCACGGAGGCGGAGCTGCGGATGATGTCATTGATGAATTCCTCATTGCCGTCTTCCCGCTTGGGCAGTCCGCTGTAGTCTGTGGAGAACAGGGGACGGCCGTCTCCGATGAAGCGTTCGGCCAGTTCCTCATTGCCCGCTTCCAGGGGCTTCATCAGCTCCGTCCGTTCCTCCTCGGAAAGCTCGCCGCAGGGATGGACCTTCTTGGAGGTG
>CAMNJK010000086.1 GCA_946541435.1 uncultured Bacillota bacterium | reverse complement strand
GAGTCGAAACGGTTAGGCGTCAAGACTGGTGACGGTCAGTTCGTAAGTGCCGGCAGCATTCTGGTAAGACAGAGAGGAACCAAGTTCCATCCCGGTAACAATGTTGCGAAGGGCGGAGATGATACACTGTTCTCGAAGATCGACGGAACGGTCAAGTTCGAGAGATACGACAAGAAGAGAAAACAGGTCAGTGTATATCCGAAGGAAGCATAAAAAAGATCGGCCCCTGTCAGTCTGACAGGGGCTTTTATCGTATCGGAGACATTACACGGAGATACTATATATGTTTGTTGACAGAGCGAAGATCCTGATCCGTTCAGGCAAAGGCGGGGACGGCTGCGTGTCCTTCCGGCGGGAACCTTTCGTTCCGGAGGGCGGTCCCGACGGGGGCAACGGCGGCAAAGGCGGCGACGTGGTTTTTGAAGCTGACGAGAACCTGCGGACCCTGATGGATTTCAGATACAAAAGAAAATACGAGGCTGAGAACGGTCAGAACGGCATGCGGAAGAAGCGCTTCGGCAAGAACGGTGAGGACCTGATCATCAAGGTCCCTGTGGGGACCATGGTCATCGATGAGGAGACCGGCAAGCTGATGGGCGACATGACCCGGCACGGGCAGACCCTGGTGGCGGCCAAGGGCGGCAAGGGCGGCAAGGGAAACACCATGTTTACCACACCCACCCGGCAGGCGCCCAATTTCGCGGAAGCCGGCGGATTCGCCAAGGAGCGTTCCGTGATCCTGGAGATGAAGCTGATCGCCGATGTGGGACTGGTGGGATTCCCCAACGTGGGGAAGTCATCCTTCCTGGCGGCGTCCACCAGCGCCCGGCCCAAGATCGCCGGCTATCATTTCACCACCATCGAGCCCAACCTGGGCGTGGTCCAGATGTTCGATACCAGTTTTGTGCTGGCGGACATCGCAGGGATCATCGAAGGCGCCCATGAAGGCGCGGGCCTGGGACACGATTTTCTGAAGCACATCGAGCGGACCCGGGTGCTGATCCACGTGGTGGACGTATCCGGCAGCGAGGGCAGGGACCCCATCGAGGATTTCGAGAAGATCAACGCGGAGCTGTCACAGTACAGCGAGAAGCTGACCAGAAAGCCGCAGATCGTGGCAGCCAACAAGATCGATATCCTGGGCTGCGGCCCGGATCCTGAGGATCTGGAGATCTGCGATGAATACATCCGTTTCCGGGAGTATGTGGAGAGCAAAGGCTATCCTGTTTTTGCCATGTCCGCCCCCGCCCGGCAGGGGGTGGAGGAGATCCTGGAGGCGGCCTTCAAAAAGCTGCAGGAAGTTCTGGAGGAACCGGAGGAAGCGCCGGAGTACGAACTCTTCGACTTCGAGCTGGATGACGCGGACCCGGATTACCGGACGGTCTATGCGGATCACGACGGAGAAAGCTATGTCCTGTCCGGCAAACAGCTCCTGAAGATCTTCAACTCCACCAACTTCAACGACCACGGTTCCATGCGGTACCTGTACCGGTACATCGAGAACAGCGGCGGACTGGAGAAGCTGAAGGAGATGGGGATGGAGAACGGCGATACCATCCGGATCGAAGATTACGAGTTTGAGTACTATGACGAAGACTATGACGATTAAAGCACATCCGGACCGGCAGGAATGCTGCCGGATCCTGCAGGAGTACAGGACGCCGACCCATGTGGTGGGGCACTGCAAGGCGGTGGCCGCGGTGGCGTATACCCTGGGCAGGGCCCTGAACCGGCGGGGATATCCCCATCAGATGGATCTGGACCTGATCCTGGCAGCGGGGCTGCTGCACGACATGGCCCGGGTGGAAGAACGGCACTGGGACGTGGCGGCGGACTGGTGCGAGGAACACGGCCTGATGGAAGAGGCAAAGATCATCCGCGTCCATATGACCTATGATCCCTTCAATGACCCGGATCATCTGAATGAGACAGACCTGGTCTGCCTGGCGGACCGGGTGGTCCTGGAGGACAGATACGCGGGCATCGACCTCCGGATGGAGTACATCGTGCAGAAGGCGATCCGTCAGGGACACGAAGGCCATGTGCGTCACATCCTCCGCAAGAAGGAAGAGGCCAGGCAGCTGATCCGCGGGATCGAAGACAAGCTGGGATGCACCATGGATGAACTGATGGAAGGCATCGATTACGAACATACAGAAAAAGAATGAAAAGGCTGGAAGGGCCCGGGAGCGCTGCGCTGCCGGCTGCCCCTCTGCCCAAAGAAACATATGAACATCGATAAAGACCTGGAGCGCATCCTGCGCCGTGTGGAGAAACCGGCCCGTTATATCGGCGGTGAAGTGAATATCGTACGCAAGGATCCGGCGGAAGTGAAGACCCGGATGGCTTTTGCGTTCCCGGATACCTATGAGATCGGCATGTCCTACCTGGGCCTGCAGATTTTATATAACATTCTGAACCGGAATCCTGACATCTACTGTGAGCGCGTGTTCGCCCCGGCGCCGGATATGGAAGCCCTGATGCGGGGAGAAGAGAACGCAGCCGGACGGGCGCAGGAGCCGGCCCGGAAGCTCTATACCCTGGAGACCTTCACGCCGGTTTCGGAGATGGACCTGCTGGGATTCACCCTCCAGTACGAGATGTCCTTCACCAACATCCTGAACATGCTGGACCTTTCCGGGATCCCCCTGCGGGCGGCGGACCGGATGGCGGAGGATCCCGACGCGGAATCCTGGCCCGTGGTGATCGCCGGCGGGCCCTGCGCCTACAATCCGGAGCCCCTGGCGGATTTCATCGACGTCTTTCTGATCGGTGACGGAGAGGAACTCCTGGAGCGGATCTGTCTGGAATACGCTGCGGTGAAGGAGTCTTACAGCAAGGCTTCTTCCGATCCTGCAAAGGCTGGCCTGAAGCTGACCTTCCTGCGCCGGATCGCCGGGATCGACGGGGTCTATGTGCCGGCCTTCTATGCGCCGGAATATAACGAAGACGGGACCCTTGGGCAGATGCGTGTCACAGATGCGGCGGCGCCGGAAAAGGTCCGCCGGGCGGTGATCTCCGATCTGGAAAACGTTGCATTTCCCGAGAAAAACCTGGTGCCCCTGATCGAGACCGTCCATGACCGCAGCGTGGTGGAGACCTTCCGCGGCTGCACCCGGGGCTGCAGGTTCTGCCAGGCGGGCATGATCTATCGCCCGGTGCGGGAACGCAAAAAAGAAACCATCCTGGACCTGGCCATGACCCAGCTGGCCAACACCGGCCACGACGAGCTGTCCCTCCTGTCCCTGTCCACCAGCGATTATTCCCGGTTTGAGGACATGGCGGTGGAGCTCATGGGACTGTGCCGGCAGCAGAACGTGGCCCTGTCCCTGCCGTCCCTGCGGCTGGACTCCTTCTCGTTCAAGGTGCTGGATGAGATCCAGGGCTACCGCAAGTCCGGCCTGACCTTTGCGCCGGAAGCGGGAAGCCAGCGGCTCAGGGATGTGATCAACAAGAACATCACGGAGAAGGATATCTATGACGCCACCCGGCAGGCCATCGAGCTGGGCTGGGAGCATATCAAACTCTACTTCATGATCGGACTGCCCACAGAGACCTACGAGGATCTGGACGGCATCGCGGAGATCGCCAAAAACATCGTGGACATCAACTATCAGATCCGCGGACGCAAGGGCGGACGTTTCCGCGTTACGGTCAGCGTATCCAATTTCGTGCCCAAGGCGCACACGCCCTTCCAGTGGGAGGCCCAGGACACGCCGGCGGATTTCATCGCCAAGCACGACTATCTGGCCCAGAAACTGCGGATCAAGGGCGTGACCTTCCATTATCATGAGTCCAACACCAGCAGCCTGGAGGCGGTGTTCGCCCGGGGCGACCGGCGGATCTGCCGGGCCCTGGAGGAAGCCTGGCGTCTGGGATGCCGGTTTGACGCCTGGACGGAGCATTTTGATGAGAAGAAGTGGGCCCGGGCCTTCGAGGCCGCCGGCATCGATCCGGACTTCTATACCATCCGGCCCCGCAGCACATCCGAGGTCCTGCCCTGGGATCACATCGATCCGCTGGTTCGGCGGGGCTATCTGGAAGAGGAACGTCAGCGGGCCTACGGCGGCGAGACCACACCGGACTGCCGGGAAGGCTGCACCGGCTGCGGCATGAACCGTTTCACCGAATGTTTCCGGGGCGCGGATCGCAGCAGCGCCATCTTCAAAAATGCCGCTGCAGGGGAGTGACAGACATGGCGAAGTATGTAATCGAATTTGCAAAAACAGGCACGATCTGCTACACATCCCATCTGGATCTGATGCGGATCTTCAAGCGTGTCTTCAAGCGCACGGCCACACCGCTGGCATATTCCCAGGGCTTCAATCCCCACCCGAAGATGGGATTCGCCCAGCCCTTATCCCTTGGATACTGGGGGATGGAGGAGTTCTTTGAGTGCGAGACCGAGGGCGAATGGGAGCCCGACCAGCTTTTGCAAAGGCTGGCCGAGGGCATGCCGGAGGGCATCGAACTGAAGCGGTGCCTGCCTGCGGACCATCTGACCAGGACCCTGGCGGCCCACACGGTGGCGGCGGAATACATGATCGCCGTGCCCGCGGGAGCACCGGCGGAAGAGAACCGGAAGGGCGGAGCACCGGGAGATGCTCCCGCGCCGGGAGATGCCGCGGTGGAGCAGGATCCTGATGCGGATCTGTCTGATCCCAGAAGCCTCTGGCACAGCTACATGGATCTGGATGAGATCCTGGTCTGGAAGCGGCAGAAGAAGAAAAAAGAGCCGAAGCTGATCAATATCCGCCCCATGATCCGGGAGATGACATTCCAGCTGGCGGAGGACGGCGCCCTGTACGTGGACGCTCTGCTGGACGGGGGTTCCGATTCCAACCTGAGCCCGGAACTGATCATCAGCTCCGTGTGCCGCCGTTTCGGCATTGCCGCGGACCGCAGCGAGGTCAGTGTTATGCGGAAGAAACTGGTCTTTGACAAACCACTGGAGGAACTGTTGTCATGACGAAGGGAAAGGGAGCATTCGCTGCTCAGCTGATGGAGCAGATGAAGGAGCAGGAGCGCAGGGAGAAGATCGAGCGGTACAGACACCTGAACCCGCTGGCCAGAAAAGGCCAGATCCTCCTGTGCGGATCCAGTCTGATGGAGCAGTTCCCCATACATGAGCTGCTGGTGGATGCGGATCTGCCGCTGGCGGTTTACAACCGCGGCGTGGGCGGCTATACCACGGATGAAATGCTGGAGATGCTGGACGTTCTGGTCCTTGACCTGGAGCCCGCCCATATTTTTATCAATATCGGCACCAATGATATGAACGATAAGGATTACAGGGTGGAGGACCTCATGGGCAAGTACGAGGAGACCCTGAACAGGATCCGCCGGGCTTTGCCGGAAACGAAGGTCTATCTGATGGCTTATTATCCCTGCAACCGGAGGAAACTTTCGGCCGATATGATGACCGCCATGCATTTCCGCTTTCGGACCAATGAGCGGGTGCGGGAGGCCAACCGGGAGCTGCAGAAGCTGGCGCAGCAGTTCGGCGCGCGGTACCTGGACCTGAACCGGGGCATCACAGACCCGGACGGGGAGCTCAAAGAAGAATACGCTGTTGACGGCATTCACATGTATGCCGACGGGTATATGAAAGTGCTGGAGGAGCTGCTGCCGGTGCTGAAGGAGCTGGAGGCGGCAAGGTAATCACGGAAGGAGGATGCTATGAGTACACATATCAATGCAGAGAAGGGACAGATCGCGGAATCGATCCTGCTGCCGGGAGACCCCCTGCGGGCAAAGTTCATCGCAGAGAATTTCCTGACGGGGGCGACCTGTTACAACGATGTGCGGAACATGCTGGGATTCACCGGAACCTACCGGGGCGTTCCTGTATCCGTGCAGGGAACGGGCATGGGCATGCCCTCCATCGGCATCTATTCCTGGGAGCTGATGGCTGATTTCGGCTGCCGGAACCTGATCCGGATCGGCACCGCCGGCTCATACCACGAGGATATCCGGGTGCGGGACATCGTGGTGGGGATCTCGGCTTCCACGGATTCCAACTATGTGCACGCATTCGATCTGCCGGGGACCTATGCGCCCCATGCCAGCTTCGAACTTCTGCAAAAGCTGGAGAAGGCTTCGGAGAAGACCGGCATCGGCTTCCACGCAGGCAACATCCTGTCCACCGACACCTTCTACGACAATGGGGGAGAGGACTGGAAACGCTGGGCGTCCATGGGCGTGATGGCAGTGGAGATGGAGGCGGCTGCCCTCTACATGAACGCGGCCTATCACCGGGCCAACGCCCTGGCCATGATGACCATCAGCGACCATTTCATCACCCATGAAGTCACCAGCAGCGAGGAGCGGCAGGAGTCCTTCACGGATATGATGAAGCTGGCCCTGGAGACCGTGATCGCCTGACAGGCAAAAGCTGGCCATGCCGTCGGGGCAAAATCGCGAAAAATAGAAATTAATTACAAGCTTGATAATAACTTCCAATTCCTGTAAAATCATATACGGGATTGGAGGTTTTTATTATGAAAGAAATGCGGGATTTTTTTGAGGAACTGCTGCGCGGGGAACCTGTGGCGGAGGTGATCGCGCGGAACAAGATGCAGGTGGCCAAGCTGGCGCTGGTGCTGGTGGCAGCGGTGTCTGTCTGTTTCCTGTATATGTACCGGTCCGGGGGAGACCTGCCCATCAGTGAGACCGGCGCGGCGGATGCGCCGGTGACGGCCACAGCGGAAGATCCTCTTTCCGGCGGCGGTGACCCCGCC
>CAMNJK010000085.1 GCA_946541435.1 uncultured Bacillota bacterium | reverse complement strand
CTGTCGATGGACAGCTTCTCGTTCTTCTGGTGCTCCAGTTCGGGCTTGCCCGGGAAACGGGCGCCGAAGGCCACGATGTTGTCCATGGCCCGGGCGTAGGTGCCGCCGCCGATGACCAAAGGCTGGCTCTCTGTATCGCCGGTATGCCGGCGGTAGATATCCATCAGTGTGGTGACCAGTGGGTCATCCGCCGGAATGTAAATGGGCTCCTGATGTTTTCCTTTGATGATCCCAAGATCGTAGGGTGCGGTGGTCCTGGCGATGCCTTCGTAGACCTGGGCGTCGTCCAGGGTGACCGGATAACGGATGTTGATGGTCAGCCGTACGGAGCCCTTGTCCAGTTCGATCATGCCAGTGTTCCAGACCAGCGGGCCGGAAGCCTCATCCGAAAAGGCGCAGCCCATCCGTTCTCCGTGCATGTCAAAACCGATGTGATCCCGGTAGAAGCGGAGGAAATCCGTCACATCATCATTGGCGAAGCGGAGCATGCTCAGCGCGTCCATCAGGATGGAGATGGCGTTGAGCCCCTGTTCCGGTTTTGATCCGTGGGCGGCCGTCCCCTGGGTACGGATCTCCAGGCTCTTGCCGATGCCCTTGCAGTAGATCTTATGACCGGTCTCTTCGCGGAGCGCGGCGATCATTGCTTTGATCTCGTCGTACCCGCCGCCGTTTTCGTCGTAAATCACGGCGCGGGCGCTGTCCGGCACTGCGTTTGGCGCCGTTCCGCCGCTGACGGAACGCAGCTGCAGACCCTTGTCCTGGGAACGGCTGAACTTACGGGCCAGGTCGAAGACCAGGATCCCCTTTTCCCCGTGGATCACAGGGAAGTCCGCGTCGGGAGTGAATCCGCAGTCGGGACGTTCGTCCACGAAAGCCAGGTAATGCCGCATGCCCTCCCAGTTGGTCTCTTCATCGAAACCCAGGATCATGCGGATGGTCTTTTCCGGAACGAAACCGCAGTCCCGCAGGGCTTTCATGGCATAAAAAGACGCAATGACAGGGCCCTTGTCATCCATGGTGCCGCGGCCGCAGATATAGCCATCGATCACTTCGCCGCCGAAGGGGTCGAAATCCCAGAAGTCTCCTTCCGGAACCACATCCAGATGGCCGATGATGCCGAAGATCCCGTCTCCCTGTCCCCGGAAATCGATGTGGCCGCCGAAATGATCCGCGTCAAAGCAGGTGAAGCCGGCCTCGCCAGCCTTTGCCTGCATGTACTCCCAGGCCTGCTGGACAGCGTCGCCGAAGGGATTGGGACCGGTGGTCCGCACCGCGATACTTGGGATAGAGACAAGTCCGGACAGAGCATCTGTCATCTCTGTCCGGTACGCTTCGATTTTCTGTTCTACTTGCTGCAGGTCGATGCTGCTCATGTTACTGAACGGCTTCTACGCCGGCAACCTCAGGATAGCTCTCTTTCAGGATGCGTTCTACAACGCCCTTGATGGTCATCTGAGCGCCGGGGCAGCCTGCGCAGTGGCCCTGCAGGCGGACCCTGACGATGTTGTCATCGGTGTACTCGACGAATTCGATGTCTCCGCCGTCTCTCTGCAGGAAAGGTCTGATCTGATTCAGTGCGTCATTGATTTTCTGTTCCATTTTTTTATACTCCTTTGTTTAATGAAATCGATTTATATTGGGTTTGGGTTGATGACTTGTTTCGGGTCACTGCTCATCATCGTCGATGGTCAGGATGGCGGTGATGGCGCCGTTGCTCCAGGTGCTGATATAAGCAGTCTTCTTCGGGTCGCCCCGCTTGTTGAAGCGGATCACGCCGGAGGCGCCGTCGAATTCGTATGCCTTGTCGGCAAGGATGGCTCGGATGGACTCACCGGAGGGTTTATCGGCGCCGGACTGCTCCGCCCGGAGCACAGCGTCGAGGGCGATCCCGTAGGCATCATAGCCCAGAGCGACTGCCTCCTCAGGTTCCTGGTCCTTGCCGTATTTCCTGTGATAAGCCTCCAGAAAAGCCTCCCGGGCTTCACTGATGGTATCGTTGGTATCCACAGAACCGTCGCTGGCGAAGAACTGTACGAAAGCCAGATGATCGGGATTGACAGTCCTTCTGGGAACGCCGCTGCGGTCGGTGCGCAGGGCAGTCAGGAACTCCTCGGAACCCCAGCTGGTGGGACCCAGGAACCGGACGTCAAGTCCCATGTCATCCGCCTGCTGGATGATACTGACCACGTCGGTCATCTCGCCGGGCAGAAGGACATTTTTGACACCGGACTGCTTCAGCTTCCGCAGGACGGTCCTGAAGTTGGTATCTCCGGTGGTGTATTCTTCATGGAAGGCGATGGCATCATCGTTTTCTGTCAGGGCTTCCAGCTCGTTGGTGAAGGCGGTGGCCATAGCGGTGGCCGCGTCATCCTTCCGCGGCAGCAGGATCCCCGCGTCTTTTTCGTCCATGCGATTCAGGTAATGGGCGAGAAGCCGGCCCTGAGACGCATCCACGTAGCAGACACGGAAGTAATACATATTGTTTCTGGTCACCAGCGGATTCGTGTTGGTGATGGCGATGGCCGGGATCTGCGCTTCCTGAACATGCTCTCCCGCGGTCAGCGAAAAGAGGGATCCATAACTGCCCAGAATGACCGAAGGATTCTTGGAGATCAGGGTGGTGATGGAGGTCTCCGCCGCCTCGATGGTGGAGCTGGTGTCGGCGTAGATGAGGCGGACCTCACGGCCGTTCACCTCCGGCATGGCTTCATGGGCCAGTTCGATGCCGGAAAGCTCCGCCTGCGCGCCGTCCTTGCTGGTTCCGGTCATCGGCTCAAATACGCCGATGTCGATGGTATCCGTGCGGGTGTCCGGCGGGTCGATGAAAGCTTCTTTGAAATTATTGAAGGTCGTGCATCCCGTCAGGGCGAAAACCGCCGCGGCCAGAACGCAGAGGACTGTGATCATGCGTATTTTTTTCATAGAACACATTATAACCTCTTTTAAAGGAAGTCACAAGTGAAAGTCCTGTGAAGCGGGCATCGTTCGCCGCCGGATCGGGGGTGCTTCGCAGCAGGGATTTGCCTGCTTTTGCACAGTTGGAAATAAGGAGGATGTAAGGATTGACTAACTTGGACTTAAAAGGTAAACTTACACTGTATTCAATATGATAATAAAACTCTGACGACAGTTTAAAGGAGGAAATAATTATGAAATGGACATGTTCAGTATGCGGTTACACTCATGAAGGCGACACACCCCCGGAAAAGTGCCCTCAGTGCGGCGTTCCCGCAGAGAAGTTCAACAAGGTAGAAGAAGGCGAGAGAGAATGGGCTGCAGAGCATGTGGTCGGCGTTGCTCAGGGCGTTGATGAAGAGATCATCCAGGGCCTGAGAGACAACTTCGCCGGTGAGTGCTCCGAGGTCGGTATGTATCTGGCCATGGCAAGAGTTGCCCACAGAGAAGGCTATCCGGAGATCGGCGAATACTGGAGAAGAGCTGCCTTGGAAGAGGCGGAGCACGCTGCCAAGTTCGCGGAGCTGCTGGGTGAAGTGGTTACAGATTCCACAAAGAAGAACCTGGAAATGAGAGTCGACGCTGAGTGGGGCGCTACCGCCGGCAAGACCGAACTGGCTAAGAAGGCCAAGGCGCTGGGTCTGGACGCCATCCACGACACAGTTCACGAAATGGCAAGAGACGAAGCAAGACACGGCAAGGCATTCGAAGGCCTGCTGAAGAGATACTTCGGCTAAAGACATGCAAAGGCTGGCAAGGCCTGCGATGCATGCAAAGGCTGGTGAGGCCTGCAATCAGAGCGATGAAGAGACGGGAGCGATTCCGTCTCTTTTTTTCGTGCCTGGACGGATGCTCCGGAGCACCGCGTGGCATATATGAAACTTACATAAATGTCAGAAAAATATGTCAAATGTATTGAAAAATTTGACAGTTGCCAATATAATATAGGAACAGGACTGATGCGTGGAAAGCATCAGTTTCAGTCATCATTCATCATTATTTCTGGAAAACGTCATCATCATTATTCTGAAAGGAGGAAGGCTATGAGTCAGACAGATATTGCAGTGGCTCAAACCGGAGAACATGGTCTGAAAAAACATGAGATCCGAGTGTCCACTGTCGTATTCATGATCTTCTGCCTGGTGGCGGCGGGGTGCTACGGCATCGAGGAAATGATTCCGGAATGCGGCCCGGGTCTGACGATCATCATGCTCTGCGTGCTCCCCTTCGTATGGGGTCTGCCCTTCGGTCTGGTGGCATCCGAACTCGGATCCGTCCGGCCCCAGGAGGGCGGATATTACAAATGGGTACAGGAAGCGCTGGGAGAATTCTGGGGCTTCCAGGCAGGCTGGTGGAGAACCATCTCCATCTATATTGATAATACTTCATATGTCATCCTGGCAGGCGGCTACGCAGCCACCGTCTGGGATATGGGCATCGGCGGAGAATTCGCTTTGAAATTCTGCATGATTGCCATTTTCACATTGATCAACATCCGGGGTGTAAAGGATGTAGGATGGGTCAGTACCGTGCTGTCGATCCTGGTCATGGTAGCCTTCGGCATCGTTGCCCTGTGCGGCTTCCTCAACTGGGGCGGAGACGCAACGACAGCGGAAACCATCTCGTTCCAGATCACACCGGAACCGGCAGAGGGCATTTCCGACTGGTTCTTCTATATCGCCGGCGGCATCTCCATCGGCATGTGGATGTACTCAGGGTATGAATCCATGTCCACCATCGCCGGTGAAGTGGCAAATCCGCAGGTCATCCCCAAGGGAACCCTGGTCACCATTCCGCTGATCATGGCAGTCTACATCCTGCCCACCACGGCAGGTCTGGGCTCCCTGGGTCAGTGGGACAACTGGGGCACAGACGGTACGTCTGTCGGCTATGCGGATGTAGTCGCACACTTCTGGGGACCCATCTGGGGCATCATCTTCGTTGTCGTCGCCATCCTGGCGCAGTGTTCGATCTACAACACCTACATTGCTTCCGGTTCCCGGGGATTCTTCTCCCTGGCGGACGATAACCTGACCCCGAAGATCATGGTAAAATGCGACAAGAAATTCGGCGTGCCCTATGTGGCAGTCCTTTCCGTGGGCATTTTCAACCTGGTCTTCTGCATGTTCCCCTTCGGATTCATCATCGTACTGGACGTGGCCCTGCTGCTGGCGTCCTACATCATGGTCTACCTCTCGGCAATGATCCTGCGTCACCGGATCCCCGAGGAAGAGTATATCTTCCGGATCCCGGGCGGCAATGGTTTCCTGAAGGTGCTGTGCATCGTGCCTATCTGCGTTGCCCTGTTCGCCTTCTTTGTCAATGGATCCGACTACTATGCAGGCGGCATGGTGGGTATTCTGACAGGACCCGTCCTCTACTTCATCTGGAGACGGAGGTACGGCGGCCTGACCAAGAAGGACCCCGTGGCCTTTGTGGGCAATCCCAGGACCGGTCTTGCAGTGGGCGACACCCGCAGGATCTCTTTCCTGCTGCTGATCGTCACCATCATGAACATCATCGCGCTCCTCTTCGAGCCCTGGTATGAAGGCTGGGGAACAGAGGATGCCTGGGAGTCCGGCGATTACTTCGACGGCATCCTGGAGGCGGCTAATGTTGACACCATCGTAGGCACCATCAAGATCATCCTCTGGGTCATGACCATCGTCTGCGCCGTCGCCTGCATCCTGCTGTATCTGCTCTCCAAGAAGATCGAGCCTTCCGTGGAAGAGTGCAAAGCAGCCTTCCGCAAGAGCTGTGATGCCATCAGCGACAAGCACAACAAGGAGCTGCAGGAGATGGAACTGGGAATCTCGGCTGCGGATACGGCGAAAGAGGCAGTGAATGAAGCGACAGAGGCAGTGAATGAAGCCACAGAGGCCGAGATCAAACCGGGAGACGAGGAATGACAAAAGCAGATCGGACAGCCCCGGCAGGACGCAGAAGGCGCAGCCCCTACAGGCTCGCCATCGTAGCAGCCATCATCGTATTCATGCTGTTTGCCCCCGAGATGATGGAAGGCAAGTACATGGAACCCACGGTGAAGGACGGACAGGTCCTTGTGGTGTCAAAGACCCGGTATTCGGCCAAGCGCCGGACCCCGGAGCGCGATCGGCTGGTGATCCTCAACAAGAGGCTGTCGCTGGATGCCGGCGCGGAAGACAACATCATCTCCAGAGTGATCGGACTGCCGGGCGATACCGTGCAGATCACAGAGGGGAAGGTGCTGGTCAACGGTGAAGAGTACACCACGGCCACCGGGATCCGGGGCGCCGCGGGGGAAGTCCCGCCGGTGAAGCTGGAAGGCAATCAGGTTTTCCTGCTCAGCGATGACCGGTCTGCCGGCGCGCCCGACAGCAGGGACGCCGCCCTGGGACCGGTGGATATGCGGGAGATCAGAGGAAATCTCCTCTTCCGGGTCTGGCCCCTGAACAGGTTCGCCTCTATGAGGGACAAGTGATCGAAGCTGGAATCGCATCGTTTCTGCGACATCAGCCCAGGTTCAGCTCAGGCTGATTGCAGAGCGTATCAATCAAAAGAAAAATCTGCACCAGGACTGTATGCTACCTGAGAGGTAGCATACAGTCCTGGTGCAGATTTTGTTTTTCCGAGGCAGAATCGTTTCCGCAGACAGGTCTTTAGATATCTGGATCGCAAAAAAACGGAACATCAGCGGCCAATCACATCTTCGCAGGAGCCGGTGGTGCAGATTTTGAAAAAGCGGATTCGAATCGTTACCATGAGCCTCTGCGCATGCCTGTGGTGGTGCAGATTTTAAAAACCTTGAATCAAATCGTCACCACAAGCTCCCTGCACAACCCCATGTGGTGCA
>CAMNJK010000084.1 GCA_946541435.1 uncultured Bacillota bacterium | reverse complement strand
TATTCGGATTCTTCTACTCCACATGGGGCATCAACTTCACACTGGCCGGCAACTCTCTGAAGACTCCGGAAGCAGAAGGCGGCAAGCTGGAAGTAGGAAATGGAATCTACGGCGACTACGCAGTATGCCAGGGACCGGCAAGCTGGTACTGGGGCGGCACATGGATCTGCGCAGCAACAGGTACAGACAATCCGACACTGGTTGGCGACATCATGAAGAAGCTGACCTGCGACAAGGATATCATGAAGCAGATCACCATCGACACACAGGACTACACCAACAACCAGGCTGCTATGAAAGAAATCGCGGAAGATCCTGATTTCGGTTCAGACTTCCTGGGCGGACAGAACCACATCGCGCTGTTCGTAGAAGCTGCTCCGCTGATCGACATGAGCAATGCAGGTCCCTATGACCAGGGTATCAACGAAGGAATGCAGACCGCGTTCAAGGATTACTTCGAAGGCACCATCAGCGAGGACAAGGCAAAAGCGAATTTCGAAACTGCGATCAAGGAAAAATATCCTGAGCTGGAAACAGTCAACTGGCCGGAATAAGAACGGATAGACTTTCAAAGGGTGGCAGCGATGCCACCCTTTGTATTCACAGGCAGATTCCCGAAAGAGGAGGACAAATGTGATGAAACGACTAGGGAAACGTGATGAAATCAGTTATGCAAAATGGGGATATATCTTTATTCTGCCGTTTTTCATCGCCTTCTTCATTTTTCAGCTCATCCCGATGATCTCGACATTCTATTACAGCTTTTTCGAGTATTACAGATCGGGGCTGACCATCATCGGCCCCAATCCTGTGGGGCTGGAAAACTATCAGGCGCTGTTCCAGAGTGATTTTCCCAAATACATGGGGAACACCGTCATCATGTGGCTGCTGGGATTCATTCCCCAGATCATCATATCTCTGGTACTGGCCGCCTGGTTCACCGATGTACGGCTCAGGATCCACGGCAAGCAGTTTTTCAAGGCAGTCATCTATATGCCGAACCTGATCATGGCCAGCGCGTTCGCCATGCTCTTCTTCGCGCTGTTCTCGCCCAACGGCCCGGTCAACGCTTTTCTGGTATCTTCCGGGATCTCAGCGGAACCATTCCGGTTCCTGACATCCGTATGGGGGGCCAGAGGCCTGGTGGGTCTGATGAACTTCCTGATGTGGTTCGGCAATACGACGATCCTGCTGATGGCTGCGGTCATGGGGATCAGCCCGGCCCTGTTCGAAGCGGCAGAGCTGGACGGTTGTTCCTCAACACAGACCTTCTTCAAGATCACACTTCCCATGATCCGGCCCATCCTGGTCTATGTGCTGATCACATCCATGATCGGCGGTTTGCAGATGTTCGACGTACCGCAGATCCTGACCAACGGCAAGGGCACCCCGGACCGTACCACGGAAACTGTCATCATGTTCCTGAACAACCATCTGTACAGCAAGAACTTCGGTATGGCCGGCGCTATCTCGGTGATCCTGTTCATCATCTGCGCCATCCTCTGCCTGGTGGTTTACTTCGTACTGAATCCGGAAGATGAAAAAGCGCAGCGCCGCCGGAAGAGAGGCAAGGAACTGAAGAAAAAGCAGGCTGCCCGGGCAGGCGCTGCAGAAGGGAGGGCATAGGATATGGAAAAGAGGACTTCTTACGGAAGAACCATCCTGGCGTATGTGGTTCTGATCATACTGGCCTTCCTGTGCCTGTTCTTCTTCTACATTCTGATCATCAATGCCACGAGAAACCACGCGCAGATCCAGCAGGGATTCTCTTTCCTGCCGGGCAAATCGTTCTGGGTCAACCTGCATAATGTGATGAATGACGCCAACATACCGGTCATGTCCGGTATCAAAAACAGCCTGATCGTATCAGGCGCGGCGGCCATCCTGGCCACATACTTCTCATCGCTGACAGCCTACGGGCTCTACGCCTATGATTTCAAGCTGAAACGGCCAGCCTTTATATTCATCATGCTGATCCTGGTGATGCCGACACAGGTATCCGCCCTCGGATTCGTCAGGCTGGTCACCGGCATGGGCATGATCAACACCCTGTGGCCGCTGTTCCTGCCGTCCATCGCTGCGCCTGCGGTATTCTACTTCATGTACAGTTACATGCAGTCGACCCTGCCGCTGGATCTGGTGGAAGCCGCCAGGATCGACGGCAGCAGCGAATTCCGGACCTTCAACCGGATCGTACTTCCGATCATGAAACCGGCCATTGCCGTACAGGCGATCTTCACCTTCGTTACGACATGGAACAACTTCTTCGTTCCGGCGCTGATCATTTCAGACAACAGCAAGAAAACAATGCCGATCCTGATCGCGGCGCTGCGGAGCGCGGACTTCATGAAATTCGACATGGGCAAGGTCTATATGATCATTCTCATCGCGATCCTGCCCATCATCATCGTATATCTGATCCTGTCCAGATACATCATCGCGGGTGTTACCCTGGGCGGCGTCAAAGAGTAGGAGGAAAGAAAATGGCTGGAATCACATTCAAGAATGTTGTAAAAACATATGACAACGGGGTCACGGTCATTCCTGACCTGAATATGGAAATCAAAGACAAGGAATTTGTCGTCCTGGTCGGGCCCTCCGGTTGCGGTAAATCCACGACCCTGCGGATGATCGCCGGTCTGGAAGGGATCTCTTCCGGCGATCTGTATATCGGAGATACACGGATGAACGCTGTGGCGCCCAAGGACAGGGATATCGCCATGGTATTCCAGAACTATGCGCTGTATCCCCACATGACGGTCTATAAGAACATGGCATTCGCCCTGACACTGAAAAAAGTCCCCAAGGATGAGATCGACCGCAAGGTCCATGAAGCCGCGGAGATCCTGGGCCTGGAAGAGTATCTTGACCGGAAACCCAAGGCTCTGTCCGGCGGCCAGCGTCAGCGTGTGGCTCTGGGAAGGGCTATGGTCCGCAACCCGTCCGTATTCCTGCTGGACGAACCCCTGTCCAACCTGGACGCCAAACTCCGTACAGAGATGCGGAGCCAGATCTCCAAGCTGCACAAGCAGCTGGAGACCACTTTCGTCTATGTCACACACGACCAGACAGAAGCCATGACCATGGGCGACCGGATCTGTGTCATGAAGGACGGGATCATCCAGCAGTTCGATACCCCGCAGAAACTCTATAATGAGCCATGCAACCTGTTTGTGGCGGGCTTTATCGGTTCACCGCAGATGAACTTCGCAGACGCGGTGGTGGAAAAAACCGACCAGGGATACGAGCTGGTCTTCGGAGAGACCCGGGTGCCCACCCAGCGGGAGGAACTGGCGCCTTATGTTGGCAGGACTGTGGTCCTGGGTATCCGTCCGGAGCATCTGCGGGCCGGGGAAGAGTACATCCGGGGCGGCAACACCCTGACCGCGGAAGTGGATCTGAGCGAGATGATGGGTTCCGAGACCTATCTCTATCTGAACTACGCAGGAAGCAGATTCATCGCCAAACTGCCGGGAACCGTGATCGCCCCCGCAGGATCGAAAGTCACGCTTGCCCTGGACGTGGACCGGATCCATGTATTCGACAAAGAAACTGAGAAATCCATTCTGAACTGAGGGTTCAGATAACTAGATACCTTCTCCTAGTCAGAACCGGTGAAAGAACGTTGTGCCGTACGCTCCTTCACCGGTTTTGATATGAGCCCAAGCTTGTGAAACCAGATGGGGTTTGCTAAAATGAAAGCAGTTAACAAAGCATAGAATCTGACGGAGTTGTTCTTTTATGAGAGAAAAAATCTATCATGTGATCGAGCCGGGTACCAGGCAGACGAAGGGGAGCAAAGCCTATGACGCTTTCATGATCGTAGTCATCATCCTGAGCCTGATCCCACTCATGTTCAAAGAGATGACGCCGGCGCTTTACTGGCTGGACTGGATCACGGTGAGCATCTTTATCATTGACTATATCCTCAGATGGATCACAGCTGACTTTTACCTGAAAGAGGAGGGCAGGGCTGCTTTCCTGAAGTATCCCTTCACGCCCATGGCGATCCTGGATCTGCTGACCATCCTGCCGTCCCTGAATATTCTGTTCCGGGGGCTGAAGGCCATTCGGTTCATCCGTCTGGCCAAGGCCCTGCGGGTGGTCATCGCTTTTCGGTCGCTTCGATACATCAGGAGCATCGACCGGATCCAGCGGATGCTGCGAAAGCAATGGGCCGCGCTGCTCACAGTCATCATTCTGGCCCTGATGTACATTCTGGTCACCGCCCTGATCATGTTTCAGGTGGAGCCCTTCATCTTTGATAATTTCATCGACGCCCTCTACTGGGCGACGGTATCACTGTCCACCGCGGGATACGGTGACATCGTACCGGTCACCATGCTGGGCAAGGTGATCACCACCATATCCATGCTGGTGGGGATGCTGCTGATCGCCATCCCGGCAGGCATCATCACTGCGGGCTATCTGGAGGAAAGCAGGCTTGACGCAGAAAAAGAAGAAGAGAGCGAACGGAAGGATGGATGAAGTTGCTGATGGAACGCGCTTCATGCTATAATCGAGTCATGATTCAGGATATAGAGCCAAAAGTATTTTATAACCAGTATGAACCGGTATCGCCCAGGCCAGGCGATCCGGTTTTCGTGTTCATGCAAAAGCAGGTCATGGCTGTCCGGAAACCGGACAGCATTGTAGAATTTCCCACCGCCGGCGAATTTATCCGGCGGGGTCTTAAGGAGAATCTTCAGTATCTGTTCCGCATTGATGACAAACCATATTTTCTGTTTCTGCCGGACATGTATGCAGGTTCTGCAGGCCGGGATCTGCCAGCCTTTGCAGACCAGTACGAATTCATCCCGCTGACGGAGGTACGGAAGACATCGGACATGGCGGAAATGTTCGCCTGTATGACGGGGTTCCATCTGCACACATGGTACGATAAGAACCGGTTCTGCGGCAGATGCGGGAAACCGCTGACCCACAGCAGCGCTGAGCGCATGCTGCGGTGCAGCGCCTGCGGCAATATGGTCTTTCCCATGATCGCACCGGCAGTCATCGTGGGCGTGACCAACGGAGAGCAGCTGCTGATGACCAAGTATGCCGGCCGGGCCTATACGGGCTGGGCGCTGATCGCGGGATTCTGCGAGATCGGGGAAAGGGTGGAGGATACCGTGCGCCGGGAGGTGCTGGAGGAAGCCGGGGTCCATGTGAAGAACCTGCGGTATGTGGACAGTCAGCCCTGGGGTGTGGATTCCAATCTTCTCATCGGTATGTTCTGTGAAGTGGACGGGGATACCCACATTCACATGGACCGGGAGGAACTGTCCCGGGCCGTCTGGGTGGACCGGGCGGATGTGCCGGACATGAAGGACAATCACAGCCTTACCGGATACATGATCGAACTTTTCCGCACCGGGCGTGAACAGGAACAGGTCTGAAACAAGAGGGATGATTGAAAGGGACTGATGAAGGGGACGATCGAGATGAATGAGATAAATGAAATGCATCAGATGGACGATAATCTTCGTCCGCGGGTGGACTGGAAGAACCGGATCCTCTGGATCCTTCTGATCACCTGCTTCTGGTACATGGTGGTATGCTCCATGCCGGGAGAGATCCTGTTCGGCAGCGGCGCATCGCCCTTCAGGGGACTGGTGGACAAGCTGGGATACATGAAGGACGCCACCCATTTCACGCTGGAAATGTATCTTTCCACCATCACGGCTTTCATCGGCATATTTATCTACACAGGGGTCACCAGACGGAACCGGTTCATCTTCCGGAGTTTCCTGCCGAAATTCCCCGGGAATAAGATCTCGAGGCTGCTGCAGGGCCTGCTGGTGGGGTTCGTGATGAACTTCGGCTGCATCGTCTGCGCCCTGATCAGCGGAGATATCAAGCTCTTCCTGAATTTCACCATCAGCCAGCTGCCTTTTTATGTATTTGCCCTGGTCTGCGTTTTCATTCAGAGTTCCACGGAGGAACTCTGGTGCCGCGGCTTCATGCAGGAGCGGATCAATGTGCATTATCCCCTCTGGGTCGCCATTCTGGTAAACGGGGTGTTTTTCGCTCTCCTGCATGTGTTCAATCCCGGCGCCAACGTGCTGCCCATCGTGGACATCGCCATCTGCGGCCTGTCTTTCTCCATCGCCAAATGGTACACCGGCAGCATCTGGTTTCCCATGGGGATCCATACGGCGTGGAATTTCACCCAGAATTTCCTCTTCGGACTGCCCAACAGCGGTCTGGTCTCGGAGGCCTCCATCTGGGGACTGGATGCGGCCAACGCCCGTGATTCCCTGATGTACAACGTGGAGTTCGGCGTGGAGGGCGCTTTCCCGGCGGTGCTGGCGGACCTGCTTCTGGGCGTCATCTGCCTGGCGCTGGCGGCGAAGAAGGGGAGACTGGGAGAACTGATGCAAAAGCAGGTCACGCCCCGGATGGATCCCACGGGACCTCAGCCCTGGGAGTTCAAGCTCCCGCAGGAAAGCAGCGGGAACGGCGACTGGCATTACGCTGATGATCTGGCCAGGAAGAATCCGGCAGATCCGGGTCAGACGCAGGAAAACGATGGAGATCAGATATGAGTATTATCGATGTAATAAAGTATGAAGGGGATGAATCCTCCTTTGTCTGGAAACATCCCGCGGAAGATTTCAATATGCTTTCCCAGCTGATCGTTGCTGAGAATCAGGAGGCCATCTTCTTCAATGACGGCCAGGCCCTGGATCTGTTCGGACCGGGAAGATATACCCTGAAAACACAGAATATCCCGCTGCTGTCCGGCGCTCTGAAGCTGGTCACCGGGGGAAGGTCGCCTTTTCACTGTCAGGTGTATTTCATCAA
>CAMNJK010000083.1 GCA_946541435.1 uncultured Bacillota bacterium | reverse complement strand
ACGTCAACAACGAAGACATGCTGGCTGCCCAGAAGGATCCGGACAGCTACAGAGACCTGGTGGTACGTGTTGCCGGATACTCCGCATTCTTCACAGAACTGTGCAAGGATGTACAGGACGAGATCATCAGCCGTACCATGCTGACCAAGTTCTAAACAACACTTTATGCAAAGGCTGGCCGGTCCTGACATATGACAGGTCCGGTGCAGCAGCTGCATAAGATAAGAGATAATATTTCACGACAGACTTTTCGGAGAGTGCACTATGAGCGGCAAAAACGGAGATGTGATCGAACGTAAAGCGGTCATCTTCAACATCCAGAAATACAATATGCACGACGGCCCCGGCGTAAGGACCCTGGTGTTCTTCAAGGGCTGCCCGCTGCGCTGCAAGTGGTGCGCGAACCCGGAAGGGCTGCAGCGCAAGACTCAGGTCATGTTCAAGAGCGACGTCTGCGTGTCCTGCGGCGCCTGCGTCCCGGTCTGCCCCCAGGGCATTCATCAGATGGGACCGGACGGGCACTTTGTGGACCGGAGCATCGACTGCATCGGATGCAGAGCATGCGAGGACGCCTGCCTTTATAACGCGCTGGACATCTGCGGAGAGACAAAGACCATTTCCGAACTGATGGAGATCGTCAGGGAGGACAAGGGCTTCTACGATGTGTCCGGCGGCGGCATGACGGTTGGCGGAGGCGAATGCACCGCCCAGCCGGAGGCCCTGATCAGTCTGCTGCAGTCAGCCAAGCGTGAAGGCATCAACACCTGCATCGAGACCTGCGGCTATACCAAGAAGGAATCGATGATGAAGATCGCCGAGCACGTGGATCTTTTCCTGTTCGACATCAAACACTTCGATTCAGACCGCCACAGCGAACTGACCGGAGTGCGCAACGAGATCATCCTGGAAAACCTGGAGGATCTGCTGAAGAGCCGGCACAATGTCCGGATCAGAATGCCGATGCTGAAGGGTGTCAACGACAGTGAGGAGGAGATCCGAAACACGATGGAATTCCTTCTTCCCTTTAAGGATATGAAGAATTTCAAGGGAATAGATCTTCTGCCGTATCATAAGATGGGCGTCAACAAGTACGGCCAGCTGGATATGGAATACGCCATCACCGATGAGGTGAAGCTGGATGAGGAAGATCTGGACCGTATCGAAGGGTGGATCAGCGAGTATGATCTGCCGGTAGCTGTGATCAGGCACTAGCAGCAGACACAGAGAGGTCAGCGTATGGGCATATTTGATGATAATTCCCAACAACTGAATCGTGTCATCGAGGAATCGGTTCCCGGCAAACAGGTAACCATTGCTCACGTTATCGCAGCGCCTGTCACGGACATTTATGAGCGCCTGGGTATTGACAATCTGGGGGCCATCGGGATCCTGACCCTGTCTCCCTATGAGACAGCGATCATCGCGGCGGATATCGCCACCAAGGCGGCGCAGGTCGAGATCGGTTTTCTGGACCGTTTCACCGGATCTGTGGTCATCGCCGGCGATGTGGACAGCGTGGAAACCGCCCTGCAGGCGGTCACACGGACTCTGCACGATCTGATGGACTTCACCACAGTCGAGGTAACGAAGACATGAGTCATGTACGGCGTAAGATCATGGTCATCGGCGCAGGCGGGTCGGGGAAGACCTCCCTGGTCAACGCCATCAACGATTACCATGGCCGCCTGAGAAAGACGCAGGATATGATCTTCGGCAAATATACCATCGATGTTCCGGGTTCCTACCTGGAAAATCCATGGATGTACAAGCACCTCATATCCGCGGCGCAGAACAATGCGGGACACATCCTGATCCTGGTGGATCAGAGCAATGTTACCGAAATATATTCTCCGGGGTTCGCCAGGGTCTTCCGGTGCCCGGTGACCGGCGTCATTATGAAGGCCGATCTCCATCCGGAAAACAGACCCATCTGCGAAAGGCAGCTGAAGAACATCGGAGTGGAACCGCCCTATTTTCCCGTCAGCCTGACGGAGAATACGGGGATCGAAGAACTCAAAGATCATTTACGTGAGTTTATGATTGAAAGGGACAAAGATCAATGAAATTTATTACTGAAGACGATTTGAGAACGATTTACAAGGGCAATCCGTTCACCAGTTACGAGATCGAAACAGGTACGCGGCTGACCCCCGGGGCCAGACAGTTCCTGCAGGATCGTCACATCGCGGTCTACTCCGCGGACGGAACGGCCATGCAGGAGGGCGACGGCATCGCAGTCGGCGGCTGGAACAGAAATCGGTCCAACGCAGGCGGCACCCCTGACCTGCTGAACAAGAAGCGCCTTGCGGCGGCGCTGGAGTCCACGGGAGGACTTTTCCTGCAGACTGCCAGCGAGCTTCTGGACAGGGATCCGGTGCTGGCGCAGAAGGTCCTGGGACTTGCGGACAACTTCAACGACATCAAACAGATGAACGAAGAAGGAAAGAGCTTTTCCGCGCTGCCCTGTACGCCCTGCAGCGGAATCAATCAGGACAATTTCTCAAGCGATCTGGGAGACTGTTTCGCCATAACCGGTTTCCACATTCAGATGGCAAAGGGAAAGGAGATCCTGCTTTTGCACAGACTCCGGTGCGCGCTCTATGAGTTCCAGGTGGTACTGCTGGAGACGCACTGCACCAACAAGGAGATTCCGGAGCGAGTGAATCAGATCATCAATACTTTGCATCAGATGATATGCATAGCTTTCGGAGGAGACGGATGTCAGAAGCAAGAGTAAATTTTGAGTACTGTGACCAGCTGGTGGATAAGTTTGAGAAGGTGATCAAAAACCCGATCAGATCGGAGAAGAAAGACCCGATCTACTACACCGGCGTGGACCTGGGTACCGCCTGCGTCGTCATCGCTGTTCTGGATGAGAATTTCGAACCGGTGGCAGGCGCCTACAGATGGGCCAGCGTCGTCAGGGACGGCATGGTGGTCGATTATGTGGGAGCCCTCCATCTGGTAAGAGAGATGAAGGAGGAGCTGGAAGAGAAGCTGGGCGTGGACGAGCTGATCTACGCGGCGGCGGCCATTCCTCCGGGAACTGAGAATGTGGACGGCGGCGTCGTTGCCAACGTAGTCCGGGGCGCCGGATTCGAGGTCAGCAATGTGCTGGACGAACCTACGGCAGCCAACCAGGTCCTGAAGATCCGGGACGGCGCGGTGGTGGACATCGGCGGCGGCACCACAGGCATCTCCATCATTGAGGACGGTGAAGTCGTTTACATCGACGATGAGCCCACGGGGGGAACACACTTCTCCCTGGTCCTGGCAGGGGCCTACAAGATGCCCTTCGAGGAGGCGGAAGTCTACAAGCGTGATGAGAAAAATCACAGAGAGATCTTCCCCGTCATGGGACCGGTCATCGACAAGTGCGCCACCATCATCCGGGGACAGATCGAAGGCCGCAGCGTCGATTCCATCTGTCTGGTAGGAGGAACCGCCTGCCTGACCGGCATCGAAGGCGCCATCGAGAAACGGCTGGGGATCCCGGTGTACAAGCCAAAGAACCCCATGTTCGTAACACCGCTGGGGATCGCCCTGAGCTGTAAACAGGAAATCATGTATTAAAAGAAAGGAGCGCCATGGATTTCAGGATCATAAAGACACCATCCAAAGGGACGATCGACATCCTGATGCATCGCAAGGGCTCCCCGAAGGACCAGGTCCCCGAGAACATCGACGCGGTGGGACTGGTACAGGGGAAGCTGATCGAGATGGTCGTGGCCTCCGATATCGCCGAAAAAACAGTCGGCGTAACAGTTGAAGATATTCGCGGATCCTGTCCGCAGAATATGATCATGTTAGCGATATTCGGAGACACCGCATCGGTGGAAGCGGCCATACGGGCCATCCAGGAGGATGCGGAGGAGAGACGAAGGAAGGGAGAGTAGCGAATGCTCACAGCAAAAGTTGTCGACAACATCTGGTCTACACGTAAGACCGAGCTGCTGAACGGATACAAGCTGATGCTTGTTGAGGTGATCGGCGGATGTGATGACGGACAGCGGCAGGTGGCCGTGGATACCGTCGGAGCAGGCATCGGTGAGCGGGTCCTCGTAGCCCTGGGTTCGTCCGCCAGAAGAATGGTCGGCGATGACAGCATCCCCACGGATGCGGCCATCGTAGGAATCATAGACGAAGATTGTGAATTTTGAGCCAAGAAGGATAAAGTAGGAGAGGAAAGATGAGTTTTCTTGATCAGGTGAGAGACGCTGGGATCATAGGAGCCGGTGGAGCCGGTTTCCCGACCCACGTCAAACTGAACGCGGAGGCGGAATACATCCTCCTCAATGGCGCGGAATGTGAACCCCTCCTGAGGGTGGACCAGCAGATCATGGCCATGTACCCGGAGGAGATCATCCGCGGCTTCGAGATGGCAGGCCGGCAGGTCAAGGCGCAGAAGGCCATCATCGGCATCAAGGGAAAGCACGGAGACGTCATTCAGATCCTGGAAGACACCATCGCCAGACTGGGCGTGGGTGACTACGTATCCGTCGGGATCCTTCCGGATATCTATCCGGCGGGTGACGAGCAGGTTCTGGTCTACGAACTGACCGGAAGAACTGTTCCGGAAACGGGGATTCCCATCATGTGCGGCTGCGTCGTAATGAATGCAGAGACTGCGCTGAACTGTTACCTGGCATCCCAGGGACAGCCGGTAACCGAGACCTGGGTCACCCTCGCGGGAGATATCCCCGAGAGAAAGACCTTCAAGGTGCCCGTGGGAACACCGGTCATGGAGGTGCTGAAGCAATCCGGAATCGATGATTTCTCCGACTATGAGATCATCGACGGCGGCCCCATGATGGGCCCGCTGCTGGCGGACAGAAATGGTTCTGTTGTGAAGAAGAACAAGGGCTATGTGATCCTGAAGAAGGATCATCCGCTGATCAAAAAGAAGTCATGCTCACTGGATCAGGCCCGCAAGGTCAACCGGGCGACCTGTGAACAGTGCAGGATGTGTACGGATCTGTGTCCCAGATTCCTGATCGGGCATGACATGCAGCCGCATAAGACCATGCGGATCACCAATTACGGACTGGATGATGTCCAGGGCAAGACGATGGCGCAGCTGTGCTGTCAGTGCAACCTCTGTGAATACTTCTCCTGTCCGGCAAATCTCCATCCGCGGCTGAACAATCTGCGCCTGCGGAATGAGATGATGGCTGAAAAGATCAAGTATCAGCCGGACAAGGAAAAGAAATATCAGGCGCGGGGCACCAGATCATTCAGACTGGTTCCCAGCAAGAGGCTGATCGCCCGTCTGGGACTGAAGCGCTTCGATAAACCTGCGCCGGTCACCACACAGCCTGTCCAGCCTTTGGAAGTCAGAATTCCTCTGAGCCAGCATGTGGGAGCACCGTGCACGCCGGTGGTGAGAGCCGGTGACATGGTCAGCATCGGACAGATGATCGGCCAGATCCCGGAGAAGGCGCTGGGAGCGCCCATACACGCAAGTATTCCGGGCCAGGTCACAGAAGTTACTGATAAGTATATTGCCATAAGGAGGGTATGAACATGCGAAGAGCCATAGGAATGGTCGAATTTACCAGTATTGCCCGGGGCATTTATGTCGCTGACCAGATGGTCAAGGTAGCAGAGGTCGAGATCGTATCATCTACCACTTCCTGCCCAGGCAAATACATCACGATCGTAACCGGCGATGTGGCTGCGGTCGAAACATCTGTAAGACTTGGAGAAGAGCTTGCAGAGGAGTTCTATGTAGACTCCATCGTAATTCCAAACGTCAGCGATTCCGTTTTCCCGGCGATCACATGCGCGACCATGCCGGAGAGAATGGAAGCGGTAGGGATCATGGAATCCTTCTCGCTGGCTTCAATGATAATCGCTGCCGATGAATGCCTGAAGGCAGGCGAGGTCGAGGCAATCGAACTTCGTCTGGGCAACGGCATCGGCGGCAAGGCATACTTCACATTCACAGGTGAGGTTGCCGCTGTGCAGTCCGGCGCGGACGCCGGTGTGGCGATCGCCAAGGAAAAGGGACTGCTTGTCAATGTTGAGGTGATTCCGTCACCTTCCGATAGATTGATCGAATCATTACTGTAAGCAGGAAATCAATTATTGCTATGAAAGGATGTGAAAACTGATGAAAACATTACTCACCGAGAAGAGCATCAGAGACATCATCGCACGCGGAGAAAAAACGGTCTGTATCGATGAGAATACGATCGTGACCCCGGCAGCAAAAGACGTGATCAAGTACGAAGGACTGGAAGTCGTGGATCACGTTGCAGCTCCGGCGCCGGCAGCAACCATGTCTGCCTGCGTACCGGCGGCAGCCCCCGCAGCGGCACCGGCAGCAGCGCCGGCAGGGGACGCTTTGAACGCAGAGATGATCTATGCGGCTCTGAAGAAGATGACGGAACAGGGCCTCCTGAACGGATTCTTCGACAATCCGGCTCCTGCAGCCAGCGCTCCCTACACAGCTGAAAACGCCAATGGCTTCAAGCTGGTTCGCGGCGGCGGCATCAAGATGGAAGTTCTGGAACTGGAGAACCCGGCTGACAATGGCAAGGTCCAGTACCAGGAGCTGATCGGCGCAGACGTTGACAGCGCCATGAACGCTGGTTTCATGACGGTTGACCAGTGCACATTCAACTGGGATGTTGAACCGCAGGAAATCTATTATGTCGTTGAAGGCAATATGACCGTAACAGTAGACGGTGTTCCGCATACAGCGTATCCTGGAGACTGCCTCTTCATCCAGAAGGGCTCCAAGGTCGTATTCAGCAGCGGAAATACCAGAGCCAAGGTATTCTATTGCACATATTGATCGTTACTATACACGTTAATCAAAATTCAGAAGTAAAAAGGAGAATTTACAATGAAAGCACTTGGATTTATCGAAACAAGAGGTCTGGTAC
>CAMNJK010000082.1 GCA_946541435.1 uncultured Bacillota bacterium | reverse complement strand
GGATACAATACGCCCGTTGCCTGTAATATCGACGGTACAGGTTGTTAATAAGCTAACGGTCGAACATGATGCTGTACATCTCTGCGCCCCGGCTGCCTTCCGGGGTAATGAGCTTCGCCGTGGAGATGGCTTCGTGCACCCGCGCCAGATCATAGTCGATGGGTTTTTCGCAGAAAATGTGCTTGCCTGCCTTCGCGGCCTCGATGATGAACTGGGCATGGGTGTTGGTAGAGGAGCAGATGATGACCGCCTCGATCTCCTCGTTCATGAAGGGGTCCGCGATGGTTTTGATGGTCATTTCCGGAATGTAGGTGGCAATATTACTTCTTTTTTTGCCGTACCACCAGCCGGTCCAGGCAGGCCAGGATGGCGGGCAGGAGGAAGAGGACCAGCAGGGTGGCGATGAGGCAGCCCAGAGACAGGATCCGGCAGATCTGCCGGGTGGAGGGCTCGCTGAAGGCGAAACTCAAAACGCCCACGGCGGCGATCAGGATGGTGGCCGAGGTCAGGATGGTCTGCAGAGACCCCTGGTAGGAGGCCCGGATGGCGTCCGCGATGCAAAGGCTGGCCCGATGCTCCACATAATATGTCGAGAAGACGATGGCGTAGTCGATGGTAGCGCCCATCATCAGGCTCTGCACGATGAGCAGGGCCAGGTAATACATGTCGTAATGGGCCAGGCTCATGACGCCCATGGTCAGGAAGACGGCGCACTGGATCATCAGGACCAGGATCACCGGCGTCACAAGGGTCCGGAAGGTGAGGAGCACGATGATCAGGATGAAGAGGGCCGTGATCAGGGTGATCCGGTTCAGCTCATCATGAAATGTCCCGGACATCTCGTAGGCCATGGGCGTGCTCCCGATCAGGCAGGTGTCTTCCGAGAAGTGACGATCCGTATAGGAAGTCAGCCTGTCCATGAAATCCCGGGTCTCGTCCGAGTCCTCCGGCAGGCTGGTGCTGATCATCATCCGGCCGTAGTGGGCGCCCTCCAGCAGTTCTGCGGCCTCATCCAGATCCGCCTTGAGGTCCGAAAAGTCCTCCCGCTGGTCGTCCTCCATGGCCGATGCAAAGGCTGGCCGGTCCAGCATTTTTTTATCCAGGTGCTCCACCATGCCCATCAGGTCCATGGTCCAGGATTCGTCATAATCATATTCGGATCCATAAAGCTCATAGAGCATATGAAGATCATCGGGGGACATATCTTCGCTGTAGTCGCCCAGAAGATCTGCCAGCTGGCCGTAGGTAAAGGCTGTCCCGGCCACCGCATGATTGATGATCTTCTGCGCCAGCTTCAGATCGTCTGCCGAGCCACCGATCCGGGACCGCATTTCCGGATCCCCCAGTACATCGCTCACCAGGAAATTGATGAACTGCTGGGGCGACATGGTCCAGCCGCTGGTATCGCCATGCCTGTACTGGTACAGGAGAAGGACGCTGCGGGCATCCTCCTTCTTCATGCCCAGGATGGAGGCGATGCCGGACGCGGACAGTTTCGTCCCCCTGACGGACGCGTCGATGACCTTCTTCAGGGTGCGGAGCTGTTTGCGCTGTTTCTTTGACAGCAAGCTTCGGATGGTCCGGTCCGAGAGCATGAAGCGGACCAGCTTTTGTACAGACATCCGGCAGGTCTTCGGGTGGTCTGTCACGGCCTGGTAGGGATAGGCCAGACCCAGGAGCTGAGGATCCAGAGAAATGCCGTAGCCTTCCAGGGTCTGGAGCATGGTCTCCCGGTCATAGGACCCGGGGTCCATCTGGCCGATCTGGGAGAGGCCGGCGATGAGCTGCTGCATCTGCTCCCGCTGGGCATCATCGCCGAACTGATCCGCCAGGGCAGGATCATCCAGCATAGCCCGGAGCACGTCCGCCAGCTCCGCGATGGTCATGGACTGGTCGGTATCCGCGAAAGCATTCACATAGATCAGACGAACCTGGTCCGGGTCCATGCCCAGAACCTTCGCCGCAGACCGCCAGGTCCGTTTTTTTGTCATGGCCTTTTTCTTCGTATAGACGCGAAGGGATTTCAGCTGATCCAGCGTCTTCCCCCGGAACATGCCGCCGTAATCCGAATCCTGTGAAACCTCGTCGATGAGGAAGCTGACGAAACGCGGCAGGCTCATGCGGCCGCCCTCCGCTCCGGAACGGATCTTATGATAGAGCAGGAGCTGGTCGGCCTCGGAGGTCTTCATACCGAAGAAGGAGGCAAGGCCAGAGGCCGTGCGCTGGCGGGTCAGGGCCCGGGGGTCCGTGTATTTCTCCATGTCATCGATCTGGTCTCTGGCTGACGGGCTGATGCTGTCACTGAAGGTCTCATCGTTCAGGACTTCGGTCTGCAGGTATTCCACGAACCGGGGAAGGGTCATCTTCAGGTCGGCATCAGAAGCGTAATGATCATAATAGATCAGCCGGATCATATCCTCGTCCAGATCCATATCACCGGCAGCATCGCTCTCCTCGGACATATCATCGATAAAGGTCCGCATGTCCGCAGATCTTCTCTGCTTTCCCAGGGTGCTCTCATAGCAGACGGCGCTGCGCACGTCCGAGCGCTGTTCCAGATCATCCGCCAGGCCGGCGGCGGCGTCAGCGTCTTTTTCATCATAGATCATGACCACACTGTTGTTATAGCCGAAGACATCATTGATGGATGTGGTCAGTCCCTGGGAATAGGTGAAATCCACGCCGCCCCGGATGATGAATCCCGCGGCGAAAAGACCCAGAAAGAGCAGGGTCAGGGGGACCCGCATCCGGTACTGGAAACTGCTGAGACGGGGATGGTCGAAGGGGAGGGTCCGCTTGGCGGTGCGCAGCATCAGGGAGTCAAATTTCAGCAGCAGGGCGGGCAGCACCGTGAAGATGCACAGGAGGCTGATGATCACGCCCTTGGCCAGGGCAAGGCCGATGTCCGCGCCCATGGTGAAGCTCATGAAGACCAGGGCCAGAAGGCCCGCGAAGGTGGTCAGGGAGCTGCCCGTGATGGCCCCGAAGGAGAGCTCCAGGGAAGACAGCATGGCCTGATGTTTATCGGGACAGACCAGCCTTTGCTGCCGGTAGCGGTTCAGGAGCATGATGGAATAATCCATGCTGAGGGCCAGCTGGAGGATGGCAACGATGCTGAAGGATGTGGAGGAGATGCTGGGGAAAAAGGCATAGGTCCCCATGTTGATGCAGGCCGCGATGGCGAAGGTGATCTGGAAGGCCACCGGCTCGATCCAGGAGCTGGCCATGATCACCAGGATCAGGAAGACCAGGGCCACGGCAACGATGGCGATCCAGAGGGGAAGTCCGCTGACATTGGCGTCATTGATGTTCCCGCCCAGGGTCAGATCGTGGCTGTCCTCATAGCGGTCCCGCACAGTGTTCCAGACGGCAGAAGCTTCGTCGGAGTACTGCTTGTGGTCACAGTTGATGATGTATAGGGTATAGGGACCCTGATTGTAGTCTTCATCGCCGGATTCGTAGTCCACCGACTCCACATAGGGAATATCCTCCAGCTCCTGCAGGATCCGGCCTTTTTCCTCCGCGTTTCTGAGATCGCCGAACATGACCTGCAGGCTGGAGGCGGATTCTTCCCCGAATTCCGCTTCCATGAGATCCAGGCCCCTGCGCATGGAGGAATCCTTCGGCAGGTACCGGGTCATGTCCTCGTTCACCCGAACGAAGGGAATCAGGGCCGCGCAGGCCAGGGCGAGGATTATGAATATAATCAGGATGATCTTGCTGTGATCAACCAGGAATCCGGCGAATCTGGATTTCATCGGGGGACCTCTCCGGCAAGGGATATACAGGGTGTTACTATTGTAATACTATCCTCTGAAAAAGTATATGATTTCTTGGACATGCCGGAATATCCTCTGATATAATCATTTTGTAAGAGCAGACATCTGCAGTCATTTGGAATGAGGGAGGTAATCATCAGATGGAATTGAAGAGCAGAGAATATTATGCTAAAACCGCGGAGAATCTGAAACTGCATACGGATCCATTCATCAACGGAGAATTCGTGAAGGGCGGCGGAAAGGCCTTTGATTCGGTCAACCCTGCCACCGGGCAGGTGGTTGCCACTCTTTCCGCCAATACGGCAGAGGAAGTCTATGCGGCAGAGAAAATCGCCCGGGCGGCCTTTGAAGACGGAAGATGGTCAGGCAAGGACCCGGCGGAGAGAAAGAAGATCCTGATGAAGCTTGGGGATCTGATCGAGGAAAACCTGGAAGAGCTGGCTGTGATCGAGACCATCGACAGCGGCAAACCCATCTTTGACAATGTCACCGGGGATGTGCCGGAGACGGCAGAGACCTTCCGTTTCCACGCGGAGGCCATCGATAAGATCCAGGACGCGATCACAGCCGGAGACGCTGCGCATCTGAGCCTTGTGGTCCGGGAGCCTCTGGGCGTGGTGGCGGCCATCATCCCGTGGAATTTCCCCATGCAGATGGCGGCATGGAAGATGGCGCCCATCCTGGCGGCAGGCAACAGCATCATCATCAAACCGTCATCCCTGACGCCCCTCTCTATCCTGAAGATCGCGGAACTGGCCAAAGAAGCCGGCATTCCGGACGGCGTTCTGAACGTGGTCCTGGGTAGTGGCAGCGTGGTGGGCAACGCCCTGGCGGAGCATCCGGAGATCGAGGGCATCACATTCACCGGCTCCACGGTGGTGGGAAAGGATCTTCTGGTCCGGTCCGGCCAGACCAATGCCAAGCGGGTCTTCCTGGAAATGGGCGGCAAAAACCCCTGCGTTGTGATGCCGGACTGCAAGGATCTGGATCGCGCGGCAGAGGAAGCGGTCAATGCGGTATTCTGGAACATGGGTGAGAACTGTTCTTCCAATTCCAAGCTGATCGTACATAAGGACATCCATGACGAGCTGGTGAAGCTGGTGGTGGAGAAGACGGAGGCGCTGAAGACCGGCGATCCGCTGGATCCGGAGATGAATCTCGGCGCCCTGGTGGAAGTGCCCCACATGGAAAGCGTCCTGAAGCATATCAGACTGGCCCAGGAAGAGGGAGCCAGACTCCTCTGCGGCGGGGAAAAGATCGGGGACGGCAATTTCATTACGCCGGCGGTCTTTGACGGCGTGACATCGGACATGACCATGTTCCGGGAGGAGATCTTCGGCCCGGTGCTGGGGATCATGACTTTTGAAACGGAGGAGGAGGCGGTCCGCATCGCCAACGATACCGAATACGGACTGCAGGCATCCCTGTTCACGGACGATCTGACGACAGCCCACAGGATGTCAAGAAAACTGAAGGCGGGAACCATCTCCGTCAACTGCTATTCCGAGGGCGACATCGGCACCCCCTTCGGCGGGTTCAAACAGTCCGGTTTCATGAGCAGGGACAATTCGGTGTGGGCAAATCAGCAGTTTACAGAACTGAAGACCATCTGGATCAACCTGGGATAGGGCAAGGGATGGATCAAACGATACAGAGGAGAAGGTAAATGATAAGAAACAGAGCACTGGCGGCGGCAGCGTCACTGGCAGTATGTGTCTGCATGCTGCTTGCGGGCTGCGGACAGGCGGCGGATGCGCCGGCGGAAACGGATAACACAGCTGCGACCACAGTGGAGGAACAGACCGCAGAGGAAGGAACAGAGGAAGCCGCGGCGGAGCCCACCACAGCCATGTCAGAGGACGGCGTCCTCCTTTCCAACGACGCTTCCGATTTCGTGGAGATCACGGATGTGGTCCCGGACGCCATTCTGGAGATCCGCTATTTTTCAACATACAACTTCGTGGGCAAGCGCATCGACGGATATGAGGAACCGCTGGCATTCCTGACCAAGGAGGCTGCCCGGGCCCTGAAGAAAGTCAGCAAGGACCTGAAGAAGCAGGGCTACCGGCTGAAGATCTACGATGCCTACCGTCCCCAGAAGGCGGTCACCAATTTCGTGGAGTGGGCCAAGGATGCGGACGACACGAAGATGAAGGCCTATTTCTATCCGGAACTGGATAAGGATGTGCTGTTCCCCCAGGGCTACATCGCCGCCCATTCCGGACACAGCCGGGGCAGCACGGTGGACCTGACCCTCTTCGACATGGAGACCGAGAAGGAACTGGACATGGGCGGGACCTTCGACTACTTCGGAGAGCAGAGTCATCCGGACTACAAGGGCATCACCAAGAAGCAGTACAAGAACCGGATGATCCTCCGCAAGGCCATGCTGAAGCACGGGTTCAATCCGCTGCCGGAGGAGTGGTGGCACTTCACCCTGGCGGATGAGCCCTATCCCGACACCTACTTCACATTCCCGGTGAACAGCAAGTCTCTGGGGAAATAAACGACCCGGCAGCCATGGACAGCACAAAAGGAACTTTCAATATTTCAGGCATCTCAGACCCGCGAAATATTGAAAGTTCCTTTTTCATTGCAAGTTCTTGCCGGTAAGTATCGGTCCCGGTGCCTGCGGTTTCAATATTTTTAGGGGCAAAACCTGGCAAAATACTGAAACGGAGCAGTCAGAGATCCGCAGAGAGGATCCCGCCAGCCTTTGCAGAAAGGAAACTTCAATATTTCCCCGGGTTCAGGCCGCTGAAATATTGAATTGTCCTTCCGAAAGAGTTCTGTCGGAGCAATCACAGAAAAAAAATAAAAATACCTATTGACATAGTAGGTTAATGGTGTTAACATAAGCACTGTCAAAAGACAAATCTGAGAAAGGAGGCGCAGAACAATGAGAGAGAACACATTCCATCAGACCAATCGCACCATGTGTTGTCGAATGCTGAACTCCCGGGCATGTAATATGGCTGGTGTGACGGCATGTCGATGTCTGCGCCCAGATTCAGAGAAGGAAGTTAATGTTGCAGCAGGAAGCTGCAGGCAAAGCCTCTGATCCGCTAAGCCATTGCCCGGGAGAACACAACTTGACCCGGGCGCTTTTATTTTCAGGATCAAAAAGAGAGGAGAACGAACA
>CAMNJK010000081.1 GCA_946541435.1 uncultured Bacillota bacterium | reverse complement strand
ATATGTACCGGTCCGGGGGAGACCTGCCAATCAGTGAGACCGGCGCGGCGGATGCGCCGGTGACGGCCACAGCGGAGGAACCTCTTTCCGGCAGCGGTGACCCCGCCGGAAATGCGGGAAATGCTGCGGGAGGGGACAGTGCGGATGGAGACCAGGCAGGCGACATGACAATGGGGACGGCAGACACACGTGCTCTGGACACTGACGGCGTCCTCTACGTGGATATCGGCGGCGCGGTCAGGCAGCCCATGCTGGCGGAACTGCCGCAGGGCAGCCGGATCCAGGATGCCATCGACGCGGCCGGCGGGCTCACGAAGAAGGCGGATCTGACCAATGTGAACCGTGCCCAGCTGCTGACGGACGGGGAGAAGGTCTATATTCCCCGGAAAGGCGAGAGCAGCGGGGGATCGGCAGCCGGCGCGGGCGGCGGATCCGGCAGCGGCGCAGCAGCCTCGGGCGGGATGGCCGCCAATGCCGCCGGCATCTCCGGCGGGAAGATCAATATCAATACGGCGGACGAGGTGCTCCTGCAGCAGATCACGGGGGTGGGGCCTGTGACAGCCCGGAAGATCGTCGACTACCGGGACCAGAACGGTCAGTTCAGCGCCATCGAAGAGCTGAAGAATGTCTCCGGCATCGGGGACAAGACCTTTGAGAAGATGCGGGACGATGTGACCATCTGAGGGCGCCAAAAAATGAGAAAGAACCGGGAGACACTCCGGTTCTTTATTCATTCTCGGGTGCGCATTTAACTTATGCGCGGTGTGGGGACGGGTGAGAATTAGGCATTCGCCTTGTTGAATCTCTTTGTCAGACGGGAGACCTTTCTGGAAGCAGCGTTCTTGTGGATCGTTCCCTTGGAAGCGGCCTGCATGAGTCTCTTCTCAGCGAGAGCCAGCTTTTCCTTGGCTGTTTCCATTTCGCCGGCAGCGAGGGCTGCATCATAAGCTTTCAGGATCGCCTTCAGATGGTTGCGTACTCTTCTGTTTCTGGCAGTCTTCTTGTCAATAACACGGATTCTTTTCTTTGCGGATTTAATGTTAGCCATTCAATTTACCCCACTTTCTTTATCGATAGCCTGCTGCAGAGGATTCCGCAGCACAAATTCGCATGAAACAGTATATATGAACGACATGAAATATGCAAGGAAAATATTGATACTTTTTAGCAATTCAAGTAGAATAAAGATGCAGTCACAAAGGCGGCACGTTTTTTTGATGCGCCGCGGACAGGCTGCGAAAGAGAAGAAGAGCAGCAAGCAATCAGGAGCAGATCACATAGATGAAGGATTATAAAAAATACATCAGGAATTTCAGTATCATCGCCCACATCGACCATGGTAAATCCACACTGGCGGACCGGATCATCGAGAAGACCGGACTGGTCAGCAAGCGGGATATGCGGGAGCAGTTTCTGGACAACATGGACCTGGAACGGGAGCGTGGGATCACCATCAAACTGCAGACCACCCGCCTGGTCTTTCAGTCAAAGGACGGGAACGAATACATCTTCAATCTGATCGACACCCCGGGACACGTGGACTTTACCTATGAAGTTTCCCGGAGCCTGGCTGCCTGCGAGGGCGCTGTGCTGGTGGTGGACGCCACCCAGGGGGTGGAGGCGCAGACCCTGGCCAATGTTTATCTGGCCATGGATGAAGATCTGGAGATCATGCCGGTGCTGAACAAGATCGACCTGCCTTCGGCAAGGCCGGATGAGGTGAAGCAGGAGATCGAGGACGTGATCGGCGTAGAGGCCATGGACGCGCCCCTGGTCTCCGCCAAGGAAGGGACCGGCATCGAAGAACTGCTGGAGCAGATCGTGGAGAAGATCCCCGCGCCGCAGGGAAATGAAAACAGTCCGCTCAAGGCGCTGATCTTCGACTCCTATTACGACAACTACAAGGGCGTGGTCATCTACACCAGGGTCTTCGACGGGAAGATCAAAAAAGGCGACATGATCCGCCTGATGAATACAGGCAAGAAATACGAGGTCACAGAGGTCGGAACACTGAGTCCGGGACCGGTGGAGTGCGCCCATCTCATGGCAGGCGAGGTCGGCTATGTCTGCGCCAGCATCAAGCAGGTGGCGGACGCCCGGGTGGGCGATACCATCACCCTGGCGGATCATCCCGCGGACCAGCCTTTGCCCGGCTACAAAAAAGTCCAGCCCATGGTCTACTGCGGCATCTATCCCGCGGAGGGCGAGAAATACGAAAACGTCAAGGATGCTCTGGAGAAGCTGCAGGTCAATGACGCAGCCTTCCATTTCGAGCCGGAGACATCCACGGCCCTGGGATACGGCTTCCGCTGCGGATTCCTGGGACTGCTCCATATGGAGATCATCGTGGAGCGTCTGGAACGGGAATTCGATCTGGCGGTGATCACCACATCGCCCAGCGTCATCTACAAGGTGGTCATGAACGACGGCACCGTGAAAATGGTCCAGAATCCCACCAACCTGCCGGATCCGGTCCTCATCGATCACATCGAAGAACCCATGGTCAAGGCGGACATCATGGTTCCCAAGGACTATGTGGGCAGCATCATGGAGATCTGCCAGGAGCGCCGGGGCAGGATGATCAACATGGAATACATCACGGAGAACCGGGTCAACCTCCACTATGATATGCCCCTGAACGAGGTCATCTATGATTTCTTCGACGCCCTGAAATCCAAGACCAGAGGATACGGCTCCCTGGACTATGAATTCTCCCGGTATGAGCCGTCCAAGGTGGTCAAGCTGGATATCCTGCTGAACAAGGATCTGGTGGACGCCTTCTCCATGATCGTTCACGAGTCCAAGGCCTACAGCCGGGGCAGATTCGTCTGCGAGAAGCTGAAGGAGATCATTCCCATGCACCAGTTCGAGGTGCCCATCCAGGCTTCCATCGGGCAGAAGATCATCGCCCGGGAGACGGTGCGGGCTTACCGCAAGGATGTTATCGCCAAGTGTTACGGCGGCGATATCTCACGTAAGAAAAAGCTTCTTGAAAAACAGAAGGAAGGGAAAAAGCGGATGCGCCAGTTCGGTACCGTAGAGGTGCCGCAGGAAGCGTTTACCGCCGTGTTGAAGTACGATGACAACAAATAATCTGGGTCTCTATATTCATATACCTTTCTGCCGGCAGAAATGCAAATACTGCGATTTTCTGTCTTTTCCGTGTACCAGCGAACAGGTCTACGGTGAGTATGTCACCGCCGTGGGCATGGAGATGGATATGCGGCGGGAAGACTGCGCGGGATATGAAACGGACAGCGTTTTCATCGGCGGAGGGACACCCAGCCTGCTTTCTCCGGAGGATCTGACCCGGCTCATGGAAAAGGTCCGGGAGAATTTCCGGGTGACGGATGACGCGGAGATCACCATCGAGGCCAATCCGGCTTCCCTTACAAGAGATAAGATCGCTGCCTATCTGGCCGCGGGCATCAATCGGATCAGCATCGGGATCCAGTCCTTTGACAACCAGGTGCTGCGCCGGCTGGGCAGGCTGCACGATAAGAACGAGGCTTTCCAGAAGATCCAGATGGCCCGCAAGGCAGGTTTTGACAATATCAGCATCGACCTGATGTTCGGCATTCCGGAACAGTCAAACAAAACCTGGCTGGACTCGGTGCGGCAGGGAATCTTCCTGGGACCCCAGCACATCTCTCTTTACAGCCTGGAACTGGAGAAGGGGACGCCCCTTTACCGGGAGGTCTACGAAGAAAAGAAGTTCGATCCCACACCGGAGATCATCGATCGGGAGATGTATCACGATGCGGTGGAGCTGCTGAAGCAGGCAGGCTACCGGCATTACGAGATCTCAAACACGGCCCGGCCAGGTTTTGAGAGCAGACACAATCTGAAATACTGGTCCTATCAGGAATACCTGGGAGTAGGACCCGGCGCCAGCTCCTTCTTCGGGGGGAAGCGGTTCCGCAACTATGCGAAGATGAACGCCTATATCAATGCCATCAAGCACAGGACCGTTCCCATGGATGCGGCCACCATCGAGCATTATTCCGAACTGGAGGAGATGGGCATCTATGTCTTCACCGGCCTGCGGAAGGAGGAGGGCATTTCACTGACGGACTTCCGCCAAAGATTCGAGGTGGATCTTTTCTCCGTCTACGATCCGGCCATCCTCCGCCGGCATAAGGGTATGATCAATCTCTATGACAACCGGCTCTACCTGACAGACGCCGGCCGCGATGTGTCCAACCGGATCATGGCGGAATTCGTATAGACGGAATTCGTATAGAAGGTAAACAACATGGCAGCATTAAGCGAAAAATACATCATGGCACTGGACCAGGGAACCACCAGTTCCCGGTGCATCATTTACGACAGGTCCGGACGGCAGATCAGTCTGGCCCAGAAGGAGTTCCGGCAGATCTATCCCCGGGCGGGCTGGGTGGAGCACGACCCCCTGGAGATCTGGCAGACCCAGCTGGAAGTCGCCCGGCAGGCGGTTCAGAAGATCCCCGGCGGCGCCGCGGCCATCGAGGCCATCGGCATCACCAACCAGCGGGAGACCACCATCGTCTGGGACCGGCAGACCGGGAAACCCGTCTATAACGCCATCGTCTGGCAGTGCCGGCGGACAGCCGGATTCTGTGATACGCTGAAGGCGGAACCCGGACTTTCGGAAAGCTGGCGGGAAAAGACCGGCCTCCTGATCGACGCGTATTTTTCGGCCACCAAGCTGCGGTGGATCCTGGACCACGTGGAAGGCGCCAGGGAGCGGGCGGCCCGGGGAGAGCTGCTTTTCGGAACGGTGGAGACCTGGCTGATCTGGAACCTGACCGGGGGCAGGGTGCACGTGACGGATTATTCCAACGCCTCCCGCACCATGATGTTCAACATCCGGCAGCTGACATGGGACCGGGAAATCCTGCAAAAGCTGGAGATACCCGAGAGCATGCTGCCCGGCATCCGGCCCTGCAGTGAAGTGTACGGCGAAACAGACCCGGCCCTGTTCGGCCGGCCCATTCCCATTGCCGGCGCGGCGGGGGACCAGCAGGCGGCCCTGTTCGGTCAGGCCTGCTTCGAAGAAGGCCAGGCCAAGAACACCTACGGCACCGGCGGATTCATGCTGGTCAACACCGGCGACCAGATCGTGCCTTCAAAAAACGGCCTTCTCAACACCATCGCCTGGGGACTGGACGGCAGGGTGAAATACGCCCTGGAAGGATCCGTCTTCGTGTCCGGCGCCACCATCCAGTGGCTGCGGGATGAGCTGGGGCTGATCGGAAGCGCGGCGGAGACCGAGAAGATGGCCCGTCAGGTCGAGGATACGGCCGGGGCGTATATCGTTCCCGCCTTTACCGGTCTGGGCGCTCCCTACTGGGATCCTTACGCCCGGGGCGCCATCCTGGGGCTGACCCGGGGGGTGAACAGAAACCACATCGCCAGGGCGGCGGTGGAGTCCATGGCTTACCAGACCTGGGATCTCCTGCATGCCATGAGCGAGGATATCGGCGGCAGGATCAGCATGTTCAAGGTGGACGGCGGCGCTGCGGCCAATGATTTCCTGCTGGAGTTTCAGGCGGATCTGATCGGCCAGCCGGTCTACCGGCCGGTCTGCATCGAGACCACATCACTGGGCGCGGCTTATCTGGCCGGTCTGGCGGTGGGATACTGGAAGGGGACGGACGACATTCTGTCCAACTGGCAGCTGGACAAAGAGTTCAGGCCGGTCATGAGTGAAGCCGGACGGAATGGTCTGCTGGCCGGATGGCACCGGGCTGTGGAGAGATCTCTTGACTGGAGCCGGCCGGAACGGATATAAAACGATCCGAAGACGAAAAAACTGGGCTGATAACCATTTTTTCAGTGAAATTATTGTGTCTGAAAGCGAAAAAAGGTTTTTCAGAAAGAATAATCAATATAATACAAATAATCATCGTGAATCCTCTTGAAAAATGTCTCTGGATTCTGTATAATTTAAAAAAAATCTGGTCATTTTGTAAGGCCTGCCGCTGTGAAGTCAGGCCCTGCGGAAGGCCGACAAGGAGAGCAGAAGTTTTGGAAGAAGCAGTACGTAAGGTTCTGAAAGAGCAGGTAGACCCGGTGCTTTCACAGCATTTCGGGGGTTCAGAACTGACCAGAATAAGGGACGGCGTGGCTTATGTGAGACTTACAGGTGCGTGCGCATCCTGTCCGTCCGCCCAGGAGACAATTCAGGATATCGTAAAGGACTTCGTGATGGGAGGCGTTCCCGGCATCAAGGATGTGGTGCTGGACACCACTGTCAGCGAGGACCTTCTTGATATGGCAAGAAAAATCCTCAACCACGAACTGAAAGACTGAGGCTGATACGCGGGACTGCCCGCGATCAACATATTAGGAACTTCCGGCAACGGGGCGTTCCTGAAAGTTATCCACTATTTATGTATCACACATAATAAAAAAAAGGAGAGATGAAGTTATGTTAATGACAGGCGAACAGTACATTGAGAGTTTGAGACAGATGAAGACCAGAGTCTACATGTTCGGTGAAAAGATCGACAACTGGGTCGATCATCCGATCATCAGACCGTCCATCAACTGCGTTAAGGTTACTTATGACCTGGCTCAGGATCCTGAGTATGCAGACCTGATGACAGTTAAGTCCAACCTCACAGGTGAGACGATCAACAGATTCGGACATCTGCATCAGAGCACAGAAGACCTGAAGAACAAGGTCAAGATGCAGAGACTGTGCGGACAGAAGACCGGCTCCTGCTTCCAGAGATGCGTAGGTATGGACGCGTTCAACGCCACATTCTCCACAACGTACGAAATCGACCAGAAGTATGGCACACACTATCATGAGAATTTTGTTAACTTCCTGAAGATGGTTCAGGAGAAGGACCTGGTTGTTGACGGCGCTATGACAGACCCGAAGGGTGACAGAGGACTGGCTCCCCACGCTCAGAAGGATCCTGACCTGTTCGTTCACATCAAGGAGTACAGAGAAGACGGTATCGTAGTCAGCGGTGCTAAGACTCACC
>CAMNJK010000080.1 GCA_946541435.1 uncultured Bacillota bacterium | reverse complement strand
ATGCGTCTGGCGCGCCTGCAGGGTCTGGAACGGGAGAAGATCGAAGCCGAATACAAGGAACTCTGCGAACGCATCGCTTACTATAAGAGCCTGCTGGCGGATGAGAAGCTGCTGATGGGCGTCATCAAGGACGAGCTCCTGGAGATCAAGAAGAAGTGGGGCGACAAGCGCCGCACCAGGATCGTCAGCGACAGCGGCGAGATGGACATCGAGGACCTGATCGAAGAGAAGCAGGTGGCCATCACCCAGACCCACCTGGGATACCTGAAGCGGATCCCGGCGGATACCTACCGGACCCAGAAGCGGGGCGGCAAGGGCATCACCGGTCTGACCACCCGGGAGAACGACTTCGTCCGGGATCTGATCATGTGCTCCACCCACGATGAGCTGATGTTCTTCACCAACACCGGTAAGGTCCATAAGATCAAGGCCTACGAGATCCCGGAGGCGACAAGGACAGCCAAGGGAACGCCGGCGGTGAACTTCCTGAACCTGATGCAGCGTGAGCGGATCACCACCATCATCCCATTCCGGGATTTCAGGGACGACAAGTACCTGATCGCGGTGACAAAGAAGGGAACCATCAAGAAGACGGCCATTTCCCAGTTCGATACCAACCGGAAGACGGGCCTCATCGCCATCACCTTAAAGGACGGGGATGAACTGGTGGGCATCAAGCAGACCACCGGCAATGACAACGTGATCATCATCACCAAAAACGGCAAGTGCATCTGCTTCTCCGAAGAAGACGTCCGTCCCATGGGCAGGATCGCCGGCGGCGTCAGGGCCATCAGTCTGGAAGAGGACGACGAAGTGGTATCCATGCAGCTGGTACAGCCGGGCGAGCAGCTGATGGTGGTCACCGGCAAGGGCTACGGCAAGCGGACCTCCGTGGATGAGTACAAGATCCAGGCCAGAGGCGGCAAGGGTCTTCTGACCTACGACAAGAGCAAATTCAAGAAGACCGGCCATCTGATCGGCGCCGAAGTCGTCACCGACAACGATGAGGTGATCCTGATCAATTCCGAGGGTACGGTCATCCGGATCAGCGCGGCGGACGTTTCTGTGCTGGGACGGGCCACCCAGGGCGTGAAGATCATGAAGGCCGGCGAGGATGTGGAGATCATCTCCATGGCCAAGGTCATCAACGAAGAGGAACACGCCCGTGACGCGGAGCTGGCCAGGAAGCAGAAGCAGGCCAGGAAGAAGGCGGCCGCCGAAGCAAAGGCTGGCGAGGCCGCAGAGGAAGAAAAAGAAGACAACGGATCGGAACAGACGGAGATGACCATCAGCCTGTATGATCCTGAAGCAGAGTAAATGGGAGAAACAAACATGAAACGTGTATTCAGCGGCGTGCAGCCCACAGGAAACATTCACATCGGAAATTATCTGGGAGCTCTGAAGCAGTTCGTGGAACTGCAGGAGGACCATGAGTGCCTCTACTGCATCGTGGACGAGCATGCCATCACGGTGCCGCAGGACCCCAAGGAACTGCGGCAGCACATCCTGGATGTGGCGGCCCTGTATCTGGCCATCGGCATCGATCCGAAAAAATCCATCGTCTTCGTGCAGTCCCAGGTCAGCGGCCACGCGGAACTGGGCTGGGTGCTCTGCTGCAACAGCTACACCGGAGAACTGTCAAGGATGACCCAGTTCAAGGCCAAGAGCGGCGGACAGGAATCCGTGGGCACCGGTCTTCTGACCTATCCGGTGCTGATGGCGGCGGATATCCTGCTCTACGATACGGACATCGTCCCTGTGGGAAACGACCAGAAACAGCACATCGAACTCTGCCGGGACATCGCCATCCGGGTCAATCATAACTACAAGGAGACCTTCGTGGTGCCGGAAGGCCGGTTCATGAAGGCGGGCGCCAGGATCATGGCTCTGGACGATCCCACATCCAAGATGAGCAAGAGCGCCATCAACGTACACAGCAGGATCTCCCTGCTGGACGAGGACAGCAAGATCAAGAAGTCCATCATGCGGGCTACCACAGACTCCGACGGCGAGATCCGCTTTGACCCCGAGAACAAGCCCGGCGTCAGCAATCTGCTGAGCATCTACAGCGCTTTTTCCGGAGAAGACATCGAGACCATCGCCGCCCGGTTCGCGGGCAAGGGCTACGGTGACCTGAAAAAGGAACTGGTGGGTGTGACCCAGGAAGCCCTGGCCCCCATCAAGGCCAACTTCAAGGAGATCCGGGAATCGGATGAACTGAAGGCCATCCTCCGGGACGGCGCGGAGCGCGCGGGAGCCATCGCGGAGAAGACCATGAAGCGGGTCCGCGACACCTTCGGACTGGGATTCTGATCTTAATACCTTCTTTCTAAAAAATGGGCGATCACAGATCGCCCATTTCTTTTGCCAGCCTTTGCACGCCGCTGACCACGATTTCCTCCACGCGTTCGTTGAGTTCCTTTTCCTCCTGCCGGGTGATCCCCCGGGTGGGAATGGGTTCGTGGACGATGATCCGGATCAGGGTCGGGGTGATGACGCCGGTCTCTTCGTACATTTTGTAAGTCCCGTTCATGGAGACGGGGACGATGGGGACCCCGGGTTTGGTGGCCAGCTTCAGGGAGCCCTTCATGAAGGGGCCGCAGAAAGGACCTTTGGACCTTGTCCCTTCCGGGAAGATGACCAGGGAGAACCCTTTTTCCAGAAGCTCCACCCCCGCCTTGATGGCCTCCAGAGAGGCCCTGGGATCGTCCCGCTCGATGAAGACGCTGCGGATCCGGGGCATCCATTTGCCGTACAGGGGGATCTTGGCCAGTTCTCTCTTGGCCACGAAGCCGAACTGGAATTTGCGGAAGGCCGCGAAGTAGGCCGCGATGTCCGCGTAGCCCTGGTGATTTCCGATGATCACCACGGGTCCTTCCTCCGGCAGGTTGTCCAGACCCTCCACTTCTACCCGGCAGTGGAACATGTCCATGATCATGGGTCCCCAGGTGGAGGTGGCGGACAGGATCAGCTCCCGCTCCTTCTCGAAATCTCCGGCGGCCTTGGCGGCCTCGATCTTCTTCCGGTAGGGATTGAAGTATTTCAGACAGTATACCAGCTTGGCGAAAGCCGGGATGTTGGGTAAGATCTTCATATTACTATTACGCTCCTGTTATCAACAAGTATAGCATATTGAGTGGCAAAACACGCACAAAACCGATATAATTAGAATATTACAGAAACAAACCGGTAAATTCCCGAGGAGACGATCATGATAGAGAACAGAGAACAGGCAATCGAGAGGGCAGCCCTGGACGCGGCCCGCAGCATGGCGGCGGCGGCCATCTCCGCCCCCAAGGCGTCGGGCAAGGACAATGTGCAGGCCTTCGTTCTGGCGGGGCTGGACAAGCAAAAGCTGGCCGGGCACATGCGGGACATCGCCCGGGAGACCGGCGCGGAATTCTTTGAACGGGACGCAGGCAATGTGGAACGCAGTGAATGCGTGGTCATCATCGGCGTGAAGAACGTCCCCTTCGGACTGGACCACTGCGGCTACTGCGGTTTTGAAAACTGCGGCCAGATGGCCCGGGCCGGGGCAAACTGCGCGCTGACGGTGACAGACCTGGGCATTGCCGTGGGATCCGCGGTCTCCATCGCGGCGGACCGCCGCATGGATAACCGGGTCATGTTCAGCGCGGGCCAGGCGGCGCTGCGGATGGACTTCTTCGACCCCAGCGTGCGGGTCAGCTACGGGATCCCCATCGGCGTGACCTCCAAGAGCATCTATTTTGACAGAGATCCGGGGGCGGTCCTGTTCTGAGGGACCGTTTGCCTATTGACGATATAAGATAGAAGATTTTCATAGAAGAAACAGATAGAAACAACAGATAGAAGCGACAAAAGGAAGGAGCTTTCCCATGACAAAAGAACCGACACTGATCATTATGGCAGCAGGGATGGGATCCCGGTACGGCGGTCTCAAGCAGATCGAAAAGATGACGGACACCGGGGAGATCATCCTGGACTTTTCTCTCTACGATGCCATGATGGCGGGTTTCAAACGGGTGATCTTCGTGATCCGGGAAGAGCACCGGGACATTTTCCGGGAACTGGTGGATGAACGGGCCGGCAAATATCTGACGGTGGAATACGCTTACCAGAAGCTGACGGACATTCCCGAAGGGGAATCCGTTCCGGAAGGCCGGGAGAAACCCTGGGGGACCGGGCACGCCATCTATGCCTGCCGCCATCTGATCGACGGACCCTTTGCGGTGATCAATGCGGATGACTATTACGGGGCGGCGGGATTCGCCAGCGTTTACGATTATCTGACCCAGCACAGCCAGGAGGGCCAGCCGGTGATGGAGCTCTGCATGGCGGGCTACCTTCTCCGCAATACCATTACAGAGAATGGTCACGTGGCCCGGGGGGTCTGTGTGACAGATGAGAAGGGTTACCTGACCAGCATCACCGAGAGAACAAAGATCATGCGCCGGCCGGAGGGCATCGCCTTCGCCCTGCCCGCGGCGGAAGCGGCAGCGTCCGGAGACCCGGATGCCGGCAGGGCAGCGGATGAGAACGGCGATGTCTGGACCGTCCTGCCGGAGGACACCCTGGTTTCCATGAACTTCTGGGGCCTGTCCGGGGAGATGATGGAGGCTGTGGAAACGGGACTGGCCAGCTTTTTCACGGATACCGTTCCCGGAAACCCGCTGAAAAGCGAATACATGCTGCCGTCCATCATCGACGGGATGATCCGCAGCGGCCGGGCCAGGGTCAGGGTCATTCCCTGCCGGGAGAAGTGGTGCGGCGTCACCTATAAGGAAGATAAAGAAGAGGTCAGGGCGGAGCTCCAGTCCAAGAAGGACAAGGGCTTCTATCCGGACCGGTTCTGGAAATAAGATTCGAGAGGCGTCCCTATGCAAGCAATTATTCACTGGATCCTCAGCCTGATGATCGTCACATCCATGCAGGCAGGGCTCACCGACGCAACGGCGGTTCCGCCCCAGCAGGAGGTGGAGGAATTCATGGCCGCCGTTTCTTCGGCCCAGGTCAAGCAGCTGGACCGCTACGCCGGCAACAGCTACGTGAATTTTGTTGCCCATCTGCAGGGCGACAAGGCCATCGTGAAGCGGATGCGCCGGACTCTGATCCGGGACCTGCCCTATGAGATCCGCGGCACCGAAGAGCGGGACGGGGTGGCGGTGGTCCGGGTGGACATCCGCCAGCATGACTACAGCAAGGCCCTGAAAAAGTACCGGAAGGATTCCTACGCCTATCTGACAGATCACCTGTACGATGAAGACATCGTGGATAAGGCCGTCCTGAACGACCGGTGCCTGGACATCTACGTCTCCGAGATCGAGAAGATCGCAAAGGCTGGCAAGAGGAAGGATCATTCCCTGTATTTCGTGCTGAAGGACAACGGCTACAACGGATGGAAGCTGCAGGTGGACGATGACAACATGAAGAAGATCCTGGGCAATCTGTCCATCCCGGAAGGGGGGCTGAGCGATGAGTGATCCGAAGAACAGGAAGCCCTTTGACAGGACCAGTGACAGGACCGTCTATCACGTCCAGAAAAAGCCCCGCAGATTCAGCTGGAAGGTCCTCCTCATCGTGGTGCTGATCCTGGGCCTGTGCGCCGCGGCCTATCAGACCACCCTGCAGCGCAGCATCGATGACATGGTCAGCTCCGCGGCAAAGATCGAGAAGAAACTGATCAAACAGAACAAGAAGCAGAAGGAGCAGGTCAGCATCTCCGATGCCCTGCGGGAGGACACCGTGGACCGGGTGGTGGCGGACCAGTCCATCCCCAACTATTCCTATAATCAGTGCTGGAGCCTGGACGTCAGCAAACCCAGCGGCGTATCCCTGGCGGACCTGAAGCTGGTGTCCCGGGGTGCTTTCGTTGGCATCGAGGACGCCTTTCTGAAGGCGGAGCAGGATTACGGCATCAACTGCCTCTTCGTCATGGCCATCGGATCCCTGGAGAGCGCCAACGGCACCATCTGCTTCCGGCCCAACAACATGTTCGGCTTCGGCGGCCGCGGCTTCTCATCCAAGTCCGAATGCGTGGACGTGGTGGCCAGGACCCTGGAGTACAGTTACCTGACCCCCGGCGGCAGCCTCTATAACGGGACCCGGATCACCGACGTCAACAAACGCTACGCCGCCAGCTCCACCTGGGATGACAAGGTCTGCCGCAACATGGCCAATTACTATTCCATTATCGCGCCGGCCCACAACGCCCGGCTGGAGCAGCTGAAGTAGGTGCAGTAGATGAAGTCGCTGCAGCAGGTGAAGTCGCTGCAGCAGGTGCAGCAGGGGCGGCCGCCGCTGGTTGCAGTGGCTGGTTGCAGTGGCGGCTCGTTGTAGATTTTTCGCCCGGAAGGCGAAATCTGCACCAGCGCAGCATCATAGGCGCGATATTCTCCCAAAAGCAGGTGTTCTGTCGGGATTTCAGATGGAACGTTTGTGCCCGTTTGCAGAATCCGGTTCCAGATCAGAGAATCTGCACCACATTGCACATATTGGTGCAGATTCGGTCTGCCAACGAAGACCTCTACAAACTGCGCTGCGTATGCGCTTCGGATGTCTGTAAAAATCGCTGAAAACACCAGGATTTGCGCCGGATCCCGGCAAGGAACACATGACGGGTGCAGATTCGATGATGCCGAACGTGGATCTACAACCGGATCCCCGGAAATCGTGAAAAAGTTGTGCTTGCAATCCGATCATATTCGTGTATAATATATGGGCACGCGCTTTTCAGCGGGTGCCTTTCAGCGTGCATATGGCACGCAGATCCTTGCGGCAGCGAAACTGCCGCCACTAAAGTCCACAGGGAGGTGAAATCATGACAAAGTATGAGTTGATGTTCGTCATCGATCCTGCTCTGGAAGATGAAGCCAAGGAAGCTACGATTGAGGCCGTTAAGGGTATCATCGCTGCTGAAGGTGAAGTCGGAGAAGCAGATGTATGGGGAATGAGGAAACTTGCGTATCCGATCCAGAAGAAGTCTGAAGGATACTACGTCGTCATCGAATTCCAGGCGCCGCCGACGCTGCCGAAGGAACTCGACAGAAGACTCAAGAT